>VGBQ01000062.1 GCA_016870425.1 Actinomycetota bacterium
TGGATTGGTCGGTGAGCACGCCCGTCACCAGGACCTGCTTGCCTTCGAGAATCCCCATCAGATGCTCCTGCTCCTAGTGCCCCATGCCGAGTCCACCGTCGACAGGCAGAACGGCCCCGTTGATGTAGCCCGCATCCGGGCCCGCCAGGAAGGCCACCGCGGCCGCGACCTCACCGGTCGCGCCGTAGCGTCCCGCGGGAATCTGCGCGAGGATCCCCGCGCGCTGGTCATCCGTCAGTGCCGCCGTCATGTCGGTCTCGATGAAGCCGGGTGCGATGACATTGGTCGTGATGCCGCGTCCGCCGAGCTCACGAGCGAGGCTGCGTCCGGCGCCCACCAGCCCGGCCTTGGCCGCGGCGTAGTTCACCTGTCCCGCCGACCCTGCGGCCCATACGACGCTGGAGATGAGGATGATCCGGCCCGATCGTGCACGGATCATGCCCCGAGCCACACGCCGCGCACAGCGGATGGCCCCCACCAGGTTGGCCTGAATCACCGCATCGAGGTCGCTGTCATCCATGCGCACCAGGAGCGTGTCTCGTGTGATGCCAGCGTTGGCAACAAGCACGTCCACGGATCCGAATTCAGACTCGACTCGGTCGATGGCGGCGTCCACGGAGTCCGTGCTCGTGACGTCGAGGCGTACGGCGGCGAGGCCGTCGGGTGCGTCGCCAGAGCGGCTGCCCACGACCACGTCGTGTCCGGCGCCGCGGAGAGCCAAGGCGATGGCAAGGCCGATGCCGCGGTTGCCACCGGTGACGAACGCGACCACGATCCCCTTCCCGCCCCTTCCCGCGCGCCGCCTGGCGCGACCTCACTCGCCGTAGAGCGAGTGCTGGGGCAGACGCTAGTGGTCGCGTCTGCCGCACGTCACGGCGACATGCGTGGGAGCATGCCCTCATGGCCCAGTGGGAGCTGCGTTCCGGCACGGGCGTGGAGAGGCTCCTCTTCTTCTCCGATGCGGTCGTGGCCGTCGCCATCACGGTGCTGGCCCTGCCCCTCGTCGACATCGAGGGTCCCGGCCCCGGCCAGAACGTCCTAGATGTGCTCGCGACCCACTCCGGTCAGATCCTCACCTTCATCGTGACGTTCTACGTGATGGCGGTCATGTGGGGCATTCACAACCGCGTGATGAATTCCCTTGTGGCCTACGACGGCATGGTCTTCTGGCTCAACATCGCGTGGCTGATCGGGTTCGTCTTCCTCCCGTGGCCCTCGACGATGTTCGGGATGGGCGATCACTGGGGCGCAGGCGAAGTCGTGCTCTTCAGCAGCGACGGCACAGGGGCGCTCTACTGGTGGACGATGGCCTACATCAGCGGCATCGGCACGCTCACATCCAGCTACATCAGTAGGCATCCGCCGTTGCTCAAGCCCGCTGACCGGGCCTACTGGGCACTCCTCGTCACGACGAGGGCTCGCCTGCGTGGGGCTGTGTTCTTCGCGGCCTTCGTGCTGGCGGGCCTCTTGTCGCTGGTCTACCCATTCCTGGGGTTCTACGCCCTCCTGGTGATCATCCCCCTGGACTTCATCCTCCGCCCGACGAAGCCCCAGTCCGAGGCCCTCGCCCAGGCCTCCCGGTTGGCCGAGACGAGCGGGGACTGAGGGTCTCGGCCTGCGCCGTGGGCCGACTCGTCGTAGCGTGGAGGCATGCAGGCCCCCCGCCCCCCCGAGGTCCACAGCATCACCGGCGCCGGTGAGTCGCTGTCCCAGGAGCAGACCGGCCGCACGAAGCGCTATCTCGTCTCAATGACCATCCGCACCGCGTGTGTGCTGCTCGCCATCGTGGTGCCGGGCTGGCCGCGCTGGGTCTTCCTGGCCGGGGCGGTTGCCCTTCCCTACCTCGCGGTCGTCGCGGCCAACGCCGGCAGGAGTCGTGCGGGGACGCCGCCTCCGGCCCCGGTCATCACGACGAGTCGCATGCTGCCTGCAGGTCCGGCGGCAGCCGACCCGCGTATCTGACCTACCGTGGTGGGCGTGTGGGCCCTGCTGCGGACACGGCGATGGATCGCCTTCACCCTCCTCGTGGTGATCGCCATCGCGGCGTTCGGCCTCCTCAGCCGGTGGCAGTGGCAGCGTGCCGAGGAGGAGCGCACGGCACGCGTCGCGTGGGCGACGCAGACGGCGGCGGAGCGTGCCGGTCTCGCTCCCTCGATTGCCGACCCACAGGAGTGGACTCCCGTGCGCGTAGCTGGGGAGTACGACGCAACGTCGACGCTACTGGTGCGACAACGCCCCCTCGATGGCCGCAACGGCTTCTGGGTGGTCACCGCTCTCGACACCGAGGACGGCCGCGTGTGGGTGGTCCGCGGTTGGATACCGGTGACGGGGTCTGCAACGGGCGTCGTCGCAGCCCCGGAGGCCCCCGGCGGACCGTTGATCGTCGACGCCCGCGTGCGTCTTGCGGAGTCGGGCGACACACCTGAGCCCACCGACCTGCCTGCGGGTCAGGTCTCCTCACTCGTGCCGGCACGCATGGGGGCTGACGTCACCTCGCTGTACCTCGAAGCCACTGCCTCTGAGCCCGCCGATCCCGCGGTCACCCGACTCCCGGCTCCCGTGATCGATGAGACGCAGAACATCAGCTACGCACTGCAGTGGCTGGTCTTCGCCGCAATTGCGCTCACCGGGTGGTGGTATTTCCTGCGACGCGAGGCCCGCGAGGACCGCACGCTCATGGACAACCGGGACCAGGTGACCTGATGGACCTCGGACTCCAGGGTCGCCGCTACGTGGTCACAGGGGGCTCCCGTGGACTCGGGTTGGCAACAGCCCGCGCGCTCGCCGCCGACGGAGCACGCACCTGGCTCGTGGCCAGACACGCTGACCGGCTGCGAGAAGCCGCCGAATCACTGGGACCCGACCATGGGTTCACGGCCATTGACGTGGCCATCGAAGGCGCAGCCGAGGCCATCGCTGACGCCGTCGGGCCGATCGACGGCGTGCTCGTCAACGTGGGAGGTCCTCCGGCCGGCGGGACCCTGGACTTGAGCGACGCGCAGTGGCGGGAGGCGATCGACGGGGTCCTGCTGGCTACCGTGCGCCTCTTGCCCACCTTGAGTGCGCAGGTCGTCGAGGGTGGGTCGATCCTGGTGGTTCTGTCGACGACAGCGCGCGAACCGATCGCTGGCCTGGGTGCCAGCAACGCCCTGCGCCCGGGTCTGGCCATGGTCGTCAAGGAACTCTCGAACACCCTCGCCCCCGCGATCCGGGTCAACGGCATCATGCCGGGCCGGATCGCCACCGATCGACTCATGGCGGTCGCGTCCGGGGATGTGGGAGAGGGTGTCCCGCTGGGAAGGGTGGGCGAACCGGCCGAGTTCGGGCGGGTAGCGGCCTTCCTGCTCTCCCCTGCCGCGTCCTACGTCACCGGTGCGATCCTTGCCGTGGACGGAGGGTTGCTCAGGTCCGCCGGCTAGCCGGCTCGTCGGCGAACTGCGTGGCGTAGAGCACGGCGTATGTGCCGCCACGGGCCAGGAGCTCCTCGTGCGTGCCGCGCTCGACGATGCGACCGTCGTCGACGACCAGGATGACGTCAGCCTGCCGCACCGTCGAGAGACGGTGGGCAATGACGATGGACGTCCGGCCGCGCAGTGCCTGTGCAAGAGCCTGTTGCACAGCCGCCTCGCTCTCGGAGTCCAGGTGGGCCGTCGCCTCATCGAGGATCACCACGCGCGGCGCCTTCAGGAGCAGCCTTGCGATCGCAAGCCTCTGCTTCTCACCTCCGGACAGCCGGTAGCCCCTGTCGCCCACGACGGTGGAGAGCCCGGCCGGGAGGCTATCGACGAGGTCCAGGATGCGGGCATCGCGCAGGGCCGCCCGGATATCCTCGTTCGAGGCATCCGGGCGCGCGTATCTGAGGTTGGCGCCGATCGTGTCGTGGAAGAGATGGGCGTCCTGCGTGACCACCCCGACCGCATCGCGCAGCGACTCGAGGTCGAGATCACGCACATCGGATCCCCCGACCCGCACGCTCCCGCGTGTCGCGTCATAGAGCCGGGGCACCAGTGCGGTGATCGTCGTCTTGCCAGCACCCGATGGTCCGACGAGGGCGATGAGCTGGCCGGGAGCGGCACGGAATGACACGTCGTGGAGGACCGGCTCTTCGGAGCGCTGAGCTTCCTCGCGTGCGACGGACTCCAGGGACGCGAGGCTGACCTCGTCGGCGGTCGGATATCGGAAGCCCACATGGTCGAACTCGACGTCCAGGGGACCCTCGGGCACTGGTCGCGCCCCAGGGGCATTGCGGACCAGCGGCGGCAGGTCGAGCACCTCGAAGACGCGCTCGAAGCTCACCAGCGCTGTCATGACGTCGATGCGCACATTGGACAGTGCGGTCAGCGGTCCATAGAGCTGGGCCAGGAGTGCCACCAGCGCGAGAAGGGTGCCGAGGGTGATCGTCCCCTGGATCACGAGATTGCCACCGACACCGTAGGTGATCGCGGTAGCAATGGAACCGACGAGGAGCAGGGCCGTGAAGAACCACCGGTTGGCCATGGCGATGCTGACGCCGGCATCGCGCACCTGGGCCGCGCGCCCGGCGAAGTCCCCGTGTTCGCGCTCGGGTCGACCGAAGAGGGTGACGAGCAAGGCCCCCGCGACGTTGAATCGCTCGGTCATCTGCGTGCTCATCTGGGCGTTGACCTGCATCTGCTGCTTGGTCAGGCTCTGGAGGCGTCGGCCCATCCAGCGTGCCGGCAGGAGGAAGAGCGGCACGAGCACGAGTGACAGGAGCGTCACCTGCCACGACAGCAGGAGCATCGTCACCAGCACGATCGATACCGTGATGAGGTTCCCGACGACTCCGCCCAGCGTCGAGGTGAAGGCCTGTTGCGCTCCGATCACGTCACTGTTCAAGCGCGAGACCAGTGCACCTGTCTGCGCGCGCGTGAAGAAGGCAACCGACTGGCGTTGCACATGGTCGTAGACCTGCGTGCGCAGATCAAAGATCAGGCCTTCCCCAATGCGCGCGGAATACCACCGGCCGACGAGGTTGATCCCGGCATCGAGCAGGGCCAGCACAGCGACGAGGATGGCCAGGATGGTCACAAGACTGGCGTTGCCCTGTGAGATGCCGTTGTCGATGATCTGCCGGAAGACCAGTGGTTGGGCGACCGTGAGCAATGAGGCAATGACGAGGGTGACCAGGAAGGCCACCACGAGGGCGCGATAGGGACGGGCGTAGACGAGGATGCGCTTGACGACCGGCCAGCCGACGCGCGAGACCTGGGAGGGGTCCCGGGTCATGGACTGGTAGATCTGCCAGGGATTGACCCCCGACACGGTCAGCCACCGCCGAGCAGTTGGCGCAACCGCCGGACCTGGGCCAGGCGCTCGGCGCGCGATTGTTCACGGCGGTCCACACTCTCTGCATGGGCCAGGAGCGGCTTCAGCTCGCGCACGGCTCCACTCGGCGCCGCACGCACCGCTGCGACTAAGTCGGCCACCGCGGCGTCGAGATCGGGCGCGATGCGCGTGACGAAGCCGAGGCGGTAGCCCTCCTCGGCGTCGATGGCACGGCCCGTGGCGCAGATCTCCACCGCGCGCGCGTAGCCCACGGCACGCACCAGCGGGCCCGTCCCTCCCAGGTCGGGGACGAGTCCATAGGACGTCTCCCGCATGGCGAAGGATGCATCGGGCGAGGCAAGCAGGACGTCGCAGGCCAGCGCCAGCTGGAATCCAGCGCCGATCGCCGCCCCGTGGACCGCGGCCACGGTCATCGCGGGCGACTCGCGCTGCCACAGGAAGGCAGCTTGGAACTCCTCGATGCGCTCGACGAGCTCGGCGTCGGCCATCGCGGCCATCTCGGCGAGCGATGCCTCACCGGGCACGCCTTCCAACGTGAACATCCGGCGGTCCAGTCCTGAGGAGAACGCCGTTCCTGCTCCTCGGAAAATCACGACGTCGACGCCGCCCTGGGAACAGGCCTCCCCGAGAGCCGCGAGGGCGGCCCAGGTTGCCGGCGTCTGGGCGTTGCGAGCCTCCGGGCGGTCGAGAGTGACGTTGAGCACGCCGCCATCGATGACGGCCCCCACGTGACCGCGCACGAGCAGGTCATGGGGCAGGGAAATCGTCACGGGTCCTCCGGCTCGGCGGGTGCATCAGGCCAGTTCAACGAGTTCAGCGTAGTCGTCATTCCAGAGGTCCTCGTCGCCCTCCGGGAGGATGACCACGCGCTGCGGGTCGAGCGCGCGCACCGCACCCTCATCATGGGTCACCAGGACAACGGCGCCTCGATAGCTTCGCAGTGCCGCCAGGATCTCGTCGCGACTTGCGGGATCCAGGTTGTTGGTGGGCTCGTCAAGCAGGAGCACATTGGCTGCTGAGACGACGAGTGTGGCCAGTGCCAGTCGTGTCTTCTCACCGCCGGAGAGCACCCGCACGGGCTTGGCCACGTCGTCCCCTGTGAACAGGAAGGATCCGAGCACGGAGCGTCGATCGCTCTCCGCGAGGTCAGGGGCGGCGCTGGCGAAGGTCTCGAGCACCGTGCGCTCCGGATCCAGGGTCTCGTGCTCCTGCGCGTAGTAGCCGACGCGGGCGCCGTGGCCGTGCGTCACGTCGCCCGTGTCAGGGGCATCGACGCCCGCGAGGATGCGCAGGAGCGTGGTCTTGCCGGCTCCGTTGAGTCCGAGCACGACGACGCGCGATCCTCGATCGACGGTGAGGTCGACATCGGTGAAGACCTCTTCAGACCCGTAGGAGCGCGACAATCCTCGGGCGCTCAGGGGCGTCTTGCCGCAGGAGGCTGGCTCGGGCAGTCGGATCTTCGCGACCCGGTCGCTCGCGCGCGCCTCCTCGAGGCTGTCGACAAGCCGATCGGCACGCTTGAGCATGGACTGGGCGGCACGTGCCTTGGTTGCCTTGGCGCGCATGCGTTCGGCCTGCTCGCGCAGCGCGCTGGCCTGACGCTCGGCGTTGGCACGCTCGCGCTTTCGACGTCGTTCGTCGGTCTCCCGCTGCTGGAGGTACGCCGACCACCCCATCGCATAGGTGTCCAGCACGGAACGCTGGGCATCGAGATGCAAGACGGTGTTGACGGTGGCCTGCAGCAGGCCCACGTCGTGGCTGATGACGACGAACCCTCCGGCATACGCGGAGAGGAAGCGTCGTAGCCACATGATCGAGTCAGCGTCGAGGTGGTTAGTGGGCTCATCGAGGAGGAGTACGTCGTATCCGCCGAAGAGGATCCGGGCCAACTCCACGCGCCGGCGCTGTCCCCCGGAAAGCGTGCCGATCGGCTGGCTCAGCACCCGCTCCGGAAGGCCGAGACTCGCAGCGATCCGCGCCGCTTCGGCATCTGCGGCGTACCCGCCGAGCGCCTCGAACTCCGCAGTGGCACGGTCGTAGCCGCGCATGGCGCGCTCACGTGTCTCGTCGTTGTCGTCTCCCATGCGCTCGGCTGCCAGACGCATTGAGTGCGCAGCCTCATCTAGACCCCTGGCCCCGAGGATCCGATCCCGGGCAAGAATCGACAGATCCCCCGTGCGGGGATCCTGAGGGAGGTAACCGACGGTTCCGGTGCGTTTCACGCTCCCCGCCGCGGGCTCGGCCTCCCCCGCCAGCACACGTGTGAGGGTGGTCTTGCCGGCGCCGTTACGGCCCACGAGGCCGACCCGGTCACCGGGTCCGACCTGGATGGACGCGGCCTCGAGAAGCAGCCGGGCTCCGGCGCGGAGTTCGAGGGCTTGGGCGGTGATCACGGCCTGGCGAGCGTACTCCTAGACGTTGAAGCCGAGGGCACGCAGCATTTCGCGTCCGTCGTCCGTGATTTTGTCCGGACCCCACGGCGGCATCCACACCCAGTTGATGGTGAAACTGTCGACAAGGCCGTCGAGGGCGGCCCGCGTCTGATCCTCGATGACGTCCGTCAGCGGGCACGCCGCGGAGGTCAGCGTCATGTCGAGAGTAGCCACGTTGCCCTCATCGACGTGGACGTCGTAGACCAGCCCGAGATCGACGACGTTGATCCCCAGCTCGGGGTCAACGACATCCCTCATGGCCTCCCAGAGATCCTCGGACACGGCCTGCTCACCCATTGCTCTCTCCCTCTACCCGCACGCCGGCCATTGACGGCACGTCGTCCATTGACGGCACGTCGTCCATTGACTGCATTGCCGCGTCCTTCCACGCCAACCAGGGCAGGAGTGCGCACTTCACGCGCGCGGGATACTTGGCGACTCCTGCGAAGGCGACGGCGTCGCCCATCGTGTCTTCATCCCCTGCGATCTCGCCCTTGGACTGCACCATCTCCTGGAATCGGCCGAGTGCCTCGAGTGCCTCGTCGAGCGTCCGCCCCGCGAGACTGTCGTACATCACGCTTGCGGAAGCCTGGGAGATGGAGCAGCCCTGTCCCTCGTACGACACGTCCGCCACTCGCATGACGCCGTTGTCGTCTTCGAGATGGACACGCAGGTCGATCTCATCGCCACAGGTGGGATTGACGTGATGCACCTGCGCCTGGAACGGCTCGCGCAATCCCCGCCCCTGGGGGTTGCGATAGTGGTCCAGGATGATCTCCTGGTAAAGATCCTCCATCACGCCTCGCCGAAGACCTGGCGCACGCGCCCCAGTGCCTGGATGAAGTCGTCGATGTCGTCCGTGTCGTTGTAGATGTACGGCGACATGCGCGTCGTGGCGGGGACCCCCATGGCACGGCACCCAGGCCACGCGCAATGGTGGCCCACGCGCACGGCGATCCCGCTGGAATCGAGCACCTGCCCGACGTCGTGGGGGTGCACGCCATCGACGGTGAAGGAGATGGCGCTGCCCCGGTCGACCAGGTCAGCCGGCCCGACAATCGTCACGCCGGGCACATCAGCGATCCCCTCCAGGGCATATGCGGTGAGTGACGCCTCGTGTCCCGCGACGTTGCCCATCCCGAGCGCATCGAGATAATCGCAGGCGGCGGCGAGGCCGACGGCCTGGGCGACCATCGGGACCCCCGCCTCGAAGCGCTTGGGGGGCTCCGCGAACGTCGAGGCCTCCATCGTCACTGTCTCGATCATGGATCCACCCGTGATGAAGGGAGGCATGGAGGCGAGAGTCTCAGGCGTCGCCCACAGGCACCCGATGCCTGTCGGCCCCAACATCTTGTGCCCGCTCCACGCGACGGCGTCGACGCCCAGGGCTGTGACGTCCGTGGGCATATGCGGGATGGACTGGCAGGCATCGAGGACCACGAGGGCCCCGACGGCCCGTGCCGCCTGCGCCAGGGGCGCCACCGGATTGATCGTGCCCAGCAGGTTGGACTGCTGTGTGAAGGAGACGACGCGGGTGCGGTCGGTCACCAGATCACTCAGTGAAGACAGGTCCAGCCGTCCGTCGGGCGTGAGCGGAATCCACCGTAGGATCGCACCTGTCTTGGAGCACACCTCCTGCCACGGCACGAGATTGGCGTGGTGCTCCATCTCGGTCACCAGGATCTCGTCGCCCTCGCGCAGGATGAATCGCTCGGCGCCCGGGGGCAGTGGAGCCCCGTGGGCGGCCTTGGCGGTGGCGTTGCTGAAGGCATAGGCCATGAGATTGAGGGACTCGGTGGCGTTGCGCGTGAAGACGACGTCATCGGCGCGCGCGCCCACGAAGTCGGCGATGCGAGCCCGCGCGCCCTCGAAGGCCTCTGTCGCCTCCTCGGCGAGCTGGTGCGCACCGCGATGCACCGCCGCATTGCTCGTGAGGTAATAGTCGCGCTCCGCATCGAGCACCGCCAACGGCTTTTGGGTGGTGGCCGCTGAGTCCAGATAGACGAGACGGCCGCCCCCGCGCACGGAGCGGTCGAGGATCGGGAAATCCTCGCGTACGCGCCGCACGTCGATCGTGCCCGGGGAGATGGCCACGCTCACGCCGCGCTGCCTGCCTTGACGAAGCGCTCGTAGCCCTCGTCCTCCAGCCTCTGCGCGAGCTCAGGCCCACCGCTCTCCACAATGCGTCCGTCCACGAAGACGTGGACGAAGTCAGGGTGGATGTAGCGGAGGATCCGCGTGTAGTGCGTGATGAGGAGCGTGCCCGTAGTGCCATCGGCCTGGAACCGGTTCACGCCCTCGGCCACGATCTTGAGCGCGTCCACATCGAGGCCCGAGTCGGTCTCGTCGAGGACGGCGATGCGCGGCTTGAGGAGCTCGAGTTGGAGGATCTCGTGACGCTTCTTCTCTCCGCCCGAGAATCCCTCATTGATCGACCGCTCCGCGAAGGAAGGATCGATCTGGAGCGCTGCCATCGCCTCCTTCATCTCCTTGATCCACAGGCGCAGCTTCGGGGCTTCGCCACGCACCGCGGTGGCGGAGGTGCGAAGGAAGTTGGAGACGGAGACGCCCGGGACCTCGACGGGGTACTGCATGGCCAGGAAGAGGCCCGCGCGCGCCCGCTCGTCCACGGACATGTCGAGGACGTTCGCTCCATCGAGCGTGATGGAGCCCTCGGTCACGGTGTACTTGGGATGGCCCGCGATGACGTAGGCGAGCGTGGACTTGCCGGACCCGTTGGGGCCCATCACCGCATGCGTCTGCCCGCCGGCGACGGTGAGATCGACGCCGCGCAGGATCTCGCGGGGCTCGCCATCCGACTCGACCGTGGCGTGGAGATTGCGGATCTCGAGGGTGGACATCGTGGCTCCTATTCGACGTGCAGGGATGGGCTCACGGGGTGCTCCCCCACGAGGACACGGGCGTCTGCGCGATCGCCGCTGACGGCGACGTCGAAGACCGGGACGGGTGCGGTCGCGGGCAGGGACAACGCCTGTCCGGAACGCAGGTCGAAGCGGGAGCCGTGAAGCCAGCACTCGATGCTGCAGTCATCCACCTCTCCCTGCTGAAGGGCGACGTCTGCATGCGAGCAGATGTCGAGGACCCCACGGATCTCTCCGTCGCACCAGGCCAGGGCGACGGGCTGATCACCGACCATCACGCGCAGTGCAGCGCCTTCGGGGATGTCCGCCACGGCGCAGACGTCGATGCGGTTCATGATGAGGCCTCGTCGTCCGCCTCGCCCGCCTCGAAGTCGTCGGCGCCGAGATCGTCGGAATCGAACCCCCGGATGTCCACTCCGAGGCGCGCGTCCACGTCGGCCATCACCGCTTTCGAGAGATCTGGCTCTCCGAGTCGGCCCAGGATGTCCGAGAAGAAGCCTCGGACGACGAGCACGCGGGCCAGGTCCTCGGGGATGCCGCGCGCCTGGAGGTAGAAGAGCTGCTCGTCATCGAAGCGACCCGTGGCGCTCGCGTGACCTGCTCCCTGGATCTCGCCCGTCTCGAGCTCGAGGTTGGGGACCGAATCCGCGCGCGCACCATCCGTGAGGATCAGATTGCGATTGACCTCGTACGTGTCGATGCCGATCGCCTGCGCACGCACGAGCACGTCGCCGATCCACACGGTGTGCGCGCCGTCGCCCTGGAGTGCGCCCTTGTACAGCACCGAACTTGTGCAGTAGGGAGTGTCGTGATCGACGAACACACGATGCTCGAGATGCTGCCCGGCATCGGCGAAGTAGAGCCCGAGGAGTTCCGCCTCGCCTCCCGGGGCGGCGTAGGAGACCACGGGGCTCAGGCGCACGAGGTCGCCGCCGAGAGTGATGTGACCCATGAGGAGACGAGCGTCGCGCCCGAGATGCGCCGCGTGAGTGCCGACGTGCACGGCATCGCGGTCCCAGGCCTGTCGGGAGATGACCGTGGCCTGGGCGCCGTCGCCCACGCGGATCTCGATATTGCCCGCGAAGACGCCTGTGCCCCGGTGCTCGACAACGACCGTGCCCTTGCTGAAGGGTGCAAACTCGATCACGAGGTGGTGCGACGCGGGCCCACCCTGACCTGCAATCACGACGTGGGCGCGGCCGATGGCCTCCGCAGCTAGCGACAGCACCAGGGCGTCTGCCGTGCCCGTCATTGCCTGCGCGGCAACGATGTCCGTCGGCACGAGGGTTGCGCCCACGCGCTCGTCTTCGAGCGTGACGCTCTGCGTC
>VGBQ01000063.1 GCA_016870425.1 Actinomycetota bacterium
TCGGCTCACAGACGGTGATCGATCAGGTGCTTGCTCGGTCGACGGTCGACGACATCCCGCTGCTCGACCCGGCCGCCGTGCTCTTCTCCATCGCGGCGGAGTACGTGGGGGAGTGGATGGCCACGGTGATGAGCTGGCTGGTGCTCACTTCCCTCTTTGCCGGACTCCTCGCCTTCCAGAACTCCCTGGCGCGCTACTTCTTTGCGATGGGTCGCGCGGGCGTGTTCAGCCAGCGACTGGACCACACCAACCGCTTCGGTGCTCCTGGCAATGGCTCGATCGTTGCCTCGGTGATCACGGCGATCATCGTCATCGTCTTCATCGCCCGAGGCTGGGATCCGGTCCTCAATCTCTTCTACTGGTCCTCGGCTGTCGCCGTCATCGCCATCGTGGTGGTCGAGATCCTGGTGAGTATCGCGGTGATCGCCTACTTCAGGAGGACCAAGGAGGACACGCGCGTGTGGCACACGCTCATCGCGCCAATCCTCGCCATCCTCGGTCTCGCGCTTGGTCTCTACCTCCTCATGAGCCGCTTCGCGATCTTCGCGGGCACGGCCGCGGAGGGCTCGGACCCGACCGTGGAGGCCTGGGCACTCAATCCGCTGGGCTGGTTCCTCGTGCTCATGCCATTCGGCGTCTTCGTCATCGGCATCATCGTGGGATCGCTGCGGCGCAAGAAGGAAAACGTAGACGCCATCGCCGACCTCGTGAGCTAGCGCATTGCTTGACCAGGTAGTCGTCTCCGAATCGGAGGATGCGCAGCGCCGGCAGGCGTTCCCTGTCGGCGCTGCCGTCACTCTGGACGACCTCGAGGAGGCCGGCCGCGAGCACGTGCTCGACGAACTGCGTGAGCGCGAGCCGGTCACGTGGCTGCCGGCGCTCGGCGGCTGGCTGATCACCGCGCGCGAGCCCGCTCGGCAGATCCTGCTGCCGAAGTCTGGCGCGACCGTCGAGGCCGAGCAGAACATGGTGCGCGCCTCACTGGGGCGCATGATGCTCACCGTCGACGGCGAGGAGCATGAGCGCTACCGGCAGCCGTTCGAGGTGCCCTTCCGTGCCCGGGAGTCCGAGCGGCTCTTCGGCGACTCGATCCGCGCGTACGCACGGGAGTTGATCTCCCGGATCGACGCGCGTTCAGCGCGCGAGGGCGTCGAGCTCACGGAGGCGTTCGCGGCACCCTTCGCGGTGGGCGTGGCCGCGCAGGTGATCGGCCTGCCCCTCGATGACATCCGCAAAATCGACGGCTTCTACTCGGCGTTCGCCGCCGCCATGGAATACACCGGTGACCCCGAGCCGCTGCGACGTGCCGAGGCTGCACGCGCTGAGCTCACCGACCTGCTCGTGCAGGGACTCTCGCGCTCGGCGGTCGTATCGGAGTCCGATCTCACCCCCGACGAGGTGGCCGCGCAGTTGCGCGTGGTCATGTTCGGGGCCATCGAGACCATCCAGGCGTCGGTGCTGACGACCCTGATGCTGCTACTCGAGTACCCGGAGTCGATGGCGCAGGTGCGCGCGGATCCCTCGCTGCTGGTGGGTGCGGTCGACGAGGCCATCCGCTGGATGCCGCCGGTGGCCTTCATCGAGCGCTGGACGCGCGAGCCGGTCACGCTCGCGGGCGTGGAGATCCGTGAGCGGGAGTTCGTCGGCGTGAGCGTCATCGCCGCCAATCGCGACCCGAGCGTCTTCGCGGATCCCCTGCGCTTTGACATCCACCGCCCGAATGCTCGGCACGGCCTGAGTTTCTCGTCGGGCGAGCACCACTGCTTAGGAGTGCACCTCGCGCGCATGCAGACGGTCATCGCCCTGGAGGAGATGCTCGATGCGTGGCCGACGATCGAACTGATGTCGGTGACGCCGCCGAGCGGGTTTGCCTTCCGTCGGCCCGCGGACATGGTGGTGAGGGTGTAGCACTTGTGCTACAGTGCCGGCGTGAGCACTGTGGGTGTGCGCGATCTGCGTCAGAACGCCAGCGAGATCCTGAGGGATGTCGAGGCGGGGCGCTCCGCCACGGTGACCGTCGCTGGGCGGCCGGTCGCGCAGATCGTGCCCATCCGAGCCGAGCAGTGGACGACGTGGGATCGCGTGAGTCGGGTCTTCGACAGCCCCTCCGATCCCAGGTGGGATGCCGAGCGTCGCGAATTCGCGGCCGGTGACCTCGCGGATCCCTGGTCGCGCTAATGCTGTCGGTCCTCGACACGAGCGTCCTCATCGGGCCGTCACCCGCGCCCATCGAGGGTGAGATCGCCATCAGTGTGGTCTCCGTCGCCGAGTTGCAGTTCGGCGTGCTTGTGGCGCCGGACGATGAGCGTCGGGCACTTCGCCTATCGCGCCTCAGCGCCGTGGTGAGCAACTTCGAACCGCTCGCGGTGGATGCCGCCGTTGCCGCAAGTTATGCGCAACTAGCCGCCGCCACGCACCGATCTGGCCGCAAGGCGTCTGCTCGCAGTCTCGATCTCATGATCGCGGCGACGGCGCACGCCCATCAGGCCCGTCTGGTGACGAGCAATGTCGATGACGTGAGGCACCTCGCGGATCTGGTGGAGATTGTCGAAGCGTGAGGGCCAGGTTCGCACTGTACTGCGGACCTGACAGGCACCCCCCGAGCCAACCGTCGGCAGAAGACCGTGTAACTTGCTGCCCACAACTGAATACCTCATCAAGAGGGGCAGAGGGATACGGCCCTGTGAAGCCCCGGCAACCTGCCTGAGTCGTCTTGCATCCGCGAGGCCCGATCAGGAGTGGTGCCACCTCCGTCTCGGCAGGTCGCCGAGAGAGATGAGCGAGAGGCCTTGCGATGGAACCCTGTATGTGCCACTGACCTGGCGTGCCGTCCACTGACGGCGCCGGTTCAGTGGGTCTTGTGCGCGCTCGTGCGCGCTCGCTTCTCTCACGCGGTACGCCGCGTCCCGCATCTGACATGACCCCGTGCGGCATACACGCACGCACATTCACACGCTTGCTCATACCCAGAAAGGCATTTCCATGACCACGAACACCACCACCCTGCTCAACGACGTCGACATTGAGGCCGTCGGCGGCCTCATCCAGGCAGTGAGCGACGACTCAGCCAAGGCGGCCACGCGCTGGCGCGCCAGCGTCACCTGGCTCGGGGGATTCCGCAGCGAGGCGAAGATCCGCTCCTTCGCGCCGATCGCCTCCGACGAGCCCGCTGCTCTGGGCGGCACTGACTCGGCGCCCAACCCGGTCGAGCAGGTGCTCGCGGCGCTCGGCAACTGCCTCGCCGTCGGCTACGCCGCCAACGCGACCGCTCGCGGGATCGAGATCAAGGAGCTATCCGTCGATATCGCCGGCAACCTCGACCTGCACACCTTCCTGGGTCTGCGCCCGGGCGGGCACGCGGGCTTCGACGACATCACCGTCGAGGTGAGGCTGGTGTCCGACGCGACGCAGGAGCAGATCGCGGACCTGCATGAGCATGTGCTGTCGACGTCGCCGGTCGGCCACACGCTGCGGGCCGCCGTACCGCTGTCGGCGAGCATCACGCTCGGCTGATCGGCCTTGAGTGGCGACCTGTGGCTGCACCACGCCAAGCGGCAGCAGCACAGGTCGCCACACAAGGCTCACGCGAGCGCAGTGCAGCGCTAGCGGCACGACGACGGCGCGTAGAGCTCGCGTAGGCCCGCGATGTCACCGGGCTGCGGCGTCAGCGGCGACTGCCCGACGGTGTGGATCGGATACATCAGGAGACGCTCATCGCTCACGTGCCCGAGCCCGAGGATGTGGCCGATCTCGTGGTAAAGCAGCGCCCCGCGGCCGCGCACTCCGAAGCCGGGCGTGCGGGCCCACGCGCTGTCGGCGTACATCGTGAGGATTCCTGAGCCGAGCACACCGTCGCGCTCCGCGGCGCCACCGGATGCATCCGGCCCGTCGAAGGGCGCCGGCCCCCAGCCGATCTGGATGTCTGCTGTCGAGCTGGATTCCTGGCGGAAGCGCAGTCCGGTGAGTGCGGCGAAGCGGTCGAAGACCACGCGCAGGTCGCTGACCAGCCCCGTGTCGCCCCCGCCGGGAGCACCCTGGGCGTTGTAGGTCCACGTGATGGTCGAGCAGCGCGGCCAGCTCGCGACGGAGTCGACCAGCGGCGCCCAGCCGCGACTGACGCGGAAGTTCTGTCGCGTCGTGCTGCCGCCTGCGGTGACCTTGACCGTGTAAGTGCCGGCACGCTGGGTGCGGGCCAGGGGGATCGCTGCGCGGTACGCCGCCTTCGATGAGGTGGCCCGCCACACGGTCGTGCCGGCGCGCATCACGACCACCGTGATCGGACCCCTGCTCGCGGTGGCGCTCACCGTGACGGGGCGCACCGCGCGCTCGTCATCGTCGGGGAAGAGGTGGGTGGTCGATAGCGAGACGGAGCCGGCCGCGGGCAGCAGCCGCCCGCTCGCGATCCGCTGCGTGACCGCATCGAGAACACTCATGAGCCGTCCTGGGCGGACCGGTGAGCACTGGAGGTCGACGGTGATGGAGATCGCCCCGCTCGCGGGCACGTCTGCGCGGTCGATGTCGAGTGCGGCCGTGATCTGCTGCGTGTGGCGCTCCCCGCTCTGCTGCACCCGTCGATCGGTGGAGGCGTAGCGCGTGGCCAGGGGACTGGTGCCCCTCAACGCGCCGAGGACGAGCGAGTGGCAGACGACGTCGCGCTTCGCCGTGGTCGTCAGCGTGCCGGTGACGTCGATCACCAGGGCTTGCCCGGGGGTGAAGCGGGTGGGGGTGATGCGCAGGTCGGCATCGACACGTGCACCGAGGTCCGCGCGCGAGGTGATGAGTGAGGCTGCGGCGGGTGGAGCGATGCCCAGCGCCACCAGCAGACCTAGCGCCGCCACGATGCTGAGCGCGGCCACCATGCTCGGCCACACCACGATCCCTGTAGCGCTGCCCCTGCTCCGGGCCGACCGTGCGTGGGCCATGCCCTCACATTAGCCGCCCGTTGACCGCGAATCCTGGGGAGAATGCGCGGCTAATGGGCGGCTAGGCAGGGATCTCGCCGGATCCGCGCTCGATGAGTTGCGTCGGCACCAGGTGTACGCCGCTGCCCGCGGGATCGAGGGCGAGCTCGGCTGCGAGCGCACCGATGCGCCGTGGATCCTGCGCCACGACGGTGACACCGGGCTGCAGCAGGTCAGCGAGTTCGAAGTCGTCGAATCCGACCAGCGCCACCCGGTCGGACAGCCCACGGCGCTGCAGCACCGACACGGCGGTCATGGTGATGACGTCCTGGCCGGTGAAGAGCGCGGTGGGCGGGTCGGGCAGGTCCAGGAGCCGCTCGATGGCGGCGCGCGGCGATGAGCCTGTGAAGCCCTCGCGGTGCACCAGGCTCGGATCGACGGTGATGCCGGCCCCGGTGAGGGCTTCGACGTAGCCCGCGTAGCGGCCGCGCGAGGTGTAGATCGACGGGTCGCGGCCGAGGAAGCCGATGCGCCGATGGCCCCGCGCGATCAGGTGATCCACCGCCGTGCGCGTGCCGAGGGCGTTGTCGACGAGCACGGTCGGCACGTCGAGCCCGTCGAGGGTGCGGTCGACGAGCACCACGCGCCGTCCCTGGGCGATGACCCTGCGCAGGTGCTCCCCCGCCGAGTCGCTTGGCGCGGTGATGAGGGCGTCGACCTGCCGGGCGACGTACGCCGCGGTCATCTCGCGTTCGCGGGCGAAGTCGAGGTCGGTGCTCGAGGTGAAGACGGCGACCCCGCGCTCTCGCGCCACATCCTCGATGCCGCGCAGCAGCATGGCGAAGAAGTGGTTGCCTGCATCCTCGAGGAGTACGCCGAATGTCGCGGTGCGCCCGTCCGCGCGACGCAGGGCGGTTGCCGCAGCGTTGGGCCGGTAGCCCAGGGCAGCGGCTGCCTCCCGCACGCGGTCGGTCACGGCACTCGACACGCCGGGCTCGCCGTTGACCACCCGCGAGACCGTCTTGAAGCTCACCCCCGCCATAGCGGCCACGTCCCGCAGGGTGGGCCGTCGCGGCCCGACAGGGGTGGCTCCGCCGACCCGCCGGGCTCTGTCGAGGGCGGTAGGCGCACCGGGTAACGAAGCCATAACGGAGTGCCTTCCCACTCGAAAAAGCCTTGACGCGAGCGTGACCTAGGCCATAGAAAGCCTTTACGACAACGTTGTCAAGATCTCGGCCTCGGAACGATTGAGTAACGGGCGGCACGACCGTCTTGCGCTCCGGGCCACATCGCGACAGGTTGCGTAGACCCCCGGGGTCGCCCGACCCCCAATGAAGAGGAGTTTCTTCATGGCACGTGCATTCACAGGCCGGCGCCTCGCCTACGTGGCGTCCGCCGGCGTGCTGGCACTGGGCCTCGCCGCTTGCGGTGGATCCAGTGACAGTGGCTCGTCCAGCTCGGCTCCGGCTCCTGAGTCCTCCAGCGCTGCACCGGAGTCCTCGTCGGCCGAGCCCGCACCGGCTCCGGCCGATCCCGTCAAGGTCACCCTGATCACCAAGGACTCGACCAACCCGTTCTTCGTCGCCATGCAGGAAGGCGCGAAGGAGGCCGCTGCGGCGTCCGGCGTGGAGCTGACTGTCGGCTCCGGCTCTGCCGAGGGTGACGACGCGGGCCAGATCGCCCTGATCGAGCAGGCCATCGCACGGGGTGATGCCGGCATCCTGATCACGCCGATCTCGGTCAACGTCAACGCAGCGATCGAGCAGGCACGCGCCGCGGGCCTCTACGTCATCGCACTGGACACCCCGACCGATCCGCCGGACGTGGTCGACATCACCTTCGCGACGGACAACTGCCTCGCGGGTGAGGCCATCGGCCAGTGGGCCGCAGGCTGGCTCAACGGCGACAAGGCCACCATCGCTCGCCTGGTCATCTTCAACGACCGCATGGTGTCCGTGGACTACTGCCGTGACAACGGCTTCCTCAAGGGCATGGGCATCGACGTCGTCGACGGCACGATCATGGGCGACGAGGCCGAGACGGGCACGTACTCCACCGGTGCCGGTGGCGACTACGAGATCGTCTGCCTCGAGGCCACGGGTGCCAACCAGGAGGGTGGCCGCACGGGCATGGAGAAGTGCCTCGCTGCCAACTCCGACATCAACGTCGTGTACACGATCAACGAGCCGACCGCCTTCGGTGCCGCTGAGGCACTCAAGGGCGCTGGCAAGAAGATCGGCGAGGACGTCATCATCGTCTCGGTCGACGGCGGTCTCGCCGGCGTCGAGGCTGTGAAGGCGGGCGAGATCCAGGCCACCTCGCAGCAGTACCCGCTGCTCATGGCGAAGCTCGGCGTCGAGGCCATCAAGGCCATCGCCGACGGCGGCGCCCCGCCGTCGCCCACCTCGGCTAACGGCGAGTTCTTCGACACCGGTGTGAAGCTCTGCACCGAGACGCCGCAGGACACCGTCACCGCTGCCGAGCAGTGGACGGCACAGCAGTGCATCGACAACGCCTGGGGCTGATCGGTCCTAGGTAGCACGTAGGGAGTGCGGGGCGGCTTTTCCTCAAAGCCGCCCCGCACTTTCCTTGTGAGGCTACGCTCCCTCTCACGCACGATTGACCGGAGGTTGATGTGAGTTCTACGGCCCCCACCACGGCGGCGGACGAGTTCGCCGACAAGGCATCGACGATGCAGAAGGTGCAGTCCTCCCTGCACCGTTACCCCTGGCTGAGTCCGCTCTTCGTCCTTGCGCTTCTGCTGGTCATCTTCGGCGTCCTCGGGCTCGTCATGGGCGTCGGAGATCTCGAGAACTTCTTCAAGCCCGGCACCATCTCGCTGATGCTGCAGCAGACCGTGATCGTCGGCACGCTGGCCATCGCTCAGACCATCGTCATCCTCACGGCCGGCATCGACCTGAGCATCGGCGCGATCATGGTCTTCGCCCAGATGTTCATGGCCAACCTGGCCGTCTACACCACCGCGTCCAACGTCACCTTCATGGCCGGGCAGAACCCCGTGCTCGCCGTCTTCATCGGACTGATCGTGGCGACACTCGCGGGTGGCCTCAACGGCTTCCTCATAGTCAGATTCAACCTGCCCCCCTTCATCGTCACCCTGGGCACGCTGAGCATCTTCACCGCTCTCACGCTCATCCTCTTCAAGGCCCGCACCATCCAGGGCAAGGAGATGCCCGACTTCATGCTGCTCATGAGCACGAAGTTCGAGCTCGGGCCGCTGACCTTCACACTCGGCCTCATCGTCATGCTCCTGCTCTACGTGCTCTTCGCGTACATCCTCCGCGGCACAGCCTGGGGCACGCACGTATACGCCGTGGGTGATGATCCGGTCGCCGCCGAGCTCTCCGGCATCAACGTCAAGCGCGTGCTCTTCAGCGTCTACGTCGTCGCCGGCGTGGTCATCGGCGTCGCCGCATGGATCACCATTGGCCGCACCGCCGCTGCAAGTCCCAACGTCGCACCCGAGATCAACCTGGAGACGATCACCGCTGTCGTGATCGGCGGCACCTCGCTCTTCGGCGGACGCGGCCGCCTCCTGGGCACCCTGCTCGGCACATTCATCATCGTCGTACTCGACTTCGGCCTGTCGCTGGCCGGCCTTGACCAGGCCTATCGCGTGCTCGCGATCGGTGTCCTCGTCATTGCCGCCGTCGCCGTCGACCAGTGGATTCGGAAGGTGAAGGCATGACCGCAACGACCACCACGCAGCCCATCGTCCAGGCCAAGGACCTCAGCAAGTCCTTCGGTCGCGTCGTCGGCCTCGCGGACTGCAGCTTCGAGCTCTACCCCGGCGAGGTGCTCGCGGTGGTGGGCGACAACGGCGCGGGCAAGTCGACGCTCATCAAGTGCCTCTCCGGTGCTCTCTCGCCCGACTCGGGGGAGATGTACATCGATGGCGAGGCGGTGACCTTCAAGTCGACCAATGACTCCCGCGCCAAGGGTGTCGAGACCGTCTACCAGACCCTGGCGGTTGCACCCGTGCTGGACATCTCCGAAAACCTCTACCTGGGCCGCGAGATTCGCAAGAAGGGCATCCTGGGCAAGGTCTTCCGGAGCCTGGACAAGAAGAAGATGCGCGCGGAAGCCACGCAGAGCCTCAATGACCTCGGCGTGCTCACCGTGCAGAGCATCACCCAGTCGGTCGAGACCCTCTCCGGTGGCCAGCGCCAGGCCGTCGCCGTGGCTCGCGCTGGGGCCTTCGGCAGCAAGGTCGTCATCCTCGACGAGCCCACGGCAGCCCTCGGAGTCAACGAGTCCGCACGCGTGCTCAAGCTCATCAAGGACCTGCGCGAGCGTGGGATGAGCATCATCCTCATCTCCCACAACATGCCCCAGGTCTTCGATGTTGCCGACCGCATCCACGTGCAGCGCCTGGGTCGTCGCGCTGCCGTGGTGACTCCGCAGTCGCACCAGATGAATGAGGTCGTGGCCATCATGACCGGCGCGATGACGGTGCCGGAGGCCGAGCAGCAGTTGACGCCTGTCCGCTAGTCAGCGGTAGAGGGCGGGCACCTCGGGCGTCTCGATCGCCTGCGGACCGGCCGTGACGGCAGTGACAGCCGCGTTGGCGGTGATCGTGGCGAGGAGGCCATCCCATGCCGTCGCGCCGCTGGTGCGACCTCGCTGGGTGGCATCGACCCAGGCCTGGAGTTGACGGCGGTAGGCGTCGGCGAATCGGCCCAGCCAGAGAGCGGGCACGTCATGCCCGATCGCTCGCCCCGAGCGGCGCGTGAGGAATGCGCCGTCGCCCATCTCCACTGTGCCGTCGCTGCCCACGACCTCGCAGCGCACCTCGTAGCCATAGGCGGCATTGATGAAGGCTTCGATCTCGACGATGACTCCCCCGCGCGTGATGAGCAACACGAGGACGGGATCGAGCTGACCCTCGGGTGTGCGCGGGCCTGGACGGCCGGCGACCACCTGCACGGTGGCGTAGTCGTCGTCGAGCAGCCACCGATTGATGTCAAACTCGTGGATCGCCATGTTGGTCATCGTCATGGAGGTGGCCAGTCCGTAGGGCGCCGCCTCATTGCGGTGCACGTTGTGCACGATCAGGGCATGGCCGATCCCGGGGAGCGACTCCTTCAGCGCGGCATAGCCCGGGTCGAATCGGCGCATGAAGCCCACGGAGATCAGCCGGAGACCGAGGTCGACCTCGGCATCGACCACCGCCTGCGCGTCGGCGACGGTCGGCGCCAGTGGCTTCTCGCAGAGCACGGGCCGCTGGGCGTCCAGGCAGAGCAGGGCCTGCTCCGCGTGCCGGTCATCGGGTGAGGCGATGACGACGGCGTCACTCGAGGCGATGAGTTGCTCGACATTCGGGGCGACGTTCGCTCCGAGTTCATCTGCCAGCTGAGTCGATCGGGCGGGGTCCGCGTCGTAGACCCAGGCCACCTCGGCCCCCGAGATTTCGCGTGCGAGTGAGCGGGCGTGCGCGGTGCCGATGTTGCCGGTGCCGATGACTCCGATGCGCAGGGGATCCACGCGCGCATTCAAGCAGCGCGGGGCGCGCCTCGCGGGATGGGGGCGCCTACGATCTGTCTATGCGCCGTGTGCCGATCGCCCTCCTGGCCCTGCTTGCGGCCACCGGAGGGACTCTGCCGAGCACGGTGCAGGCAAGCGTGCCGCGTGATCAGGCAAGCGTGCCGCGTGATGTCGCATCGGTGCTGACGCTGGGCACGGTGCTGCCCGACACCGGCACACTGGCCGCCTACGGGCCGGCGACCCAGGCCGCGGTGCGACTGGCGGTTGCGGATGCCAACTCAGCCGGCGGCGTGCTGGGCTCCGACGTGGTCTTGCGTCCGGGCAACTCCGGTGGAGTGGGAGGGTCGGCCTTTGCCAAGACCCTCGCCCGACTGGCCGATGCTCAAGCGGTGATCGGTCCGCTCTCGTCGGCGCTTGTGCTTGAGAACCGACCCGCCGTCGCCGGCCGCACTCTCATCTCGCCCGCGGCCACCAGCCCGCGCCTGTCCGGCGTGCTGGCGCGCACCGTGCCCGTGGAGTCCCAGGCCGGCCCCATGCTCGCGACGCTGGCGAAGCGTCGCGGAGCTGTCCGCCTGGTGGTGGTGGGCCCACGGGAGCAGCGCCCGTTGATCGACGCGACCCTCGATCATGCTGCTGTCCTCGGGCTCTCGGCGACTGCGGTGGAATTCACGTCGCGGCAGAGCATGGCGAGTATCGCCGGCCGCATCGTGCGCACCAGCGCCGATGCGATGCTCCTCGCATCGGGAGCCGAGACCACCGGGATCCTGCGCGAGCTCTTGCGCCGCGGGATGCCGGCACAGATCCTGCTCACCCCTGACGCCGTCGACGGTGTTGATGCGCGCCAACTGCGCCGCGGCACGCTCAACGGGGCATTGGCAGTCGAACTCGACGTGCGCGTGCCCCGTGCCCTGGCGTCGCGCGTCGCGGCCATGGTGCCCGGAGCCCGCCAGACGGCGTACTCCGCTCAGGCCTATGACGCGGCCGCCCTTGCAATCCTCGCCGCCGAAGCGTCGGGTCGCTGGCTGGGCGAGATCACCTCGGAGGGGGTGCGCGCGGCACTGCCCGATGTCGCGAATGTCGGCGTGGAGTGCGACACCCTGGCGCGCTGCCTCCGGCTCATCGGTCGGGGGGTCGACATTGACTACGTCGGGTACGCCGGTCCCTACGCCTTGGGGTCGGACGGCGACCCGGGCATGGGCCGCTATCTGGTGCGGACCTTCGGGTCGAGCAACAAGCCCGGCTCGGCGGCGCGTCCGGTCACCTATCCGTGACGGTGCCGCGCTCTCCGCTAGGGAAGCATGCCGGCGCGCTGGGCCATGCGGTACATATCCGTCTTGGTCGGTAGCGGGGTGCCGGCCTTGCGCGCCTTCGCACGCACACGCTTGATGTACTCCTCGGCCGTGGTCCGCGAGACATTCATGCGGCGGGCGACGGACTCCATCTTCAGCCCCGAGGCA
>VGBQ01000064.1 GCA_016870425.1 Actinomycetota bacterium
GCGTCGACGCGGTCGGGCATCCCGGAGAACGAAGGCTCGCCGACGGGACCGGGCATGGAGTGCATCACACCCGCGCCCTCGGGTCAGAGCCTCGCGCCGCTCGTCTACGCTCCGCGCCAACTCCACAAGGCCTACGGCACCTCAGCGCTTCACCGGGACGGTCTGCGGGGCAAGGGAGCGCGCCTGGCGATCCTCGGATACGGGCAGTCCTTCAACCCCGGGCTGCTGGCCAAGGCGGCCGACTGCTTCGAGTTCACCGCGCCGCGGGTGAAGGTCACCGGCGGCAGCGGCATGCCGGACTCACCGATCCCCGGGTCTGGTGCGGGGAGCATCGAGAGCAACCTGGATGTCCAGACGGCGGCAGCCGTGCTGCCCGGAGCGGGCCGCATCGACTTCGTCGAGGTGGCGGCTGGAGGCTCCCTGGTGGCGCCGATCATCGACGGCATCAGCACAGCTCTGGCCAAGGTCGACCCCGATGTCATCACCGTGTCCTACGGCTTCTGCGTGCCGCTGGTGAAGTCGACGGGCGACTGGGCCTACACGCCGTACGCCGATGACGCCTTCGCCATGGCGGCACTCGTGGGGACCTCCGTGCTCATCGCCTCCGGGGACAGCGGCTCGAGTGGCTGCCTCCACGACGACCAGTGGCCCACGGCCACCCTCAAGGCGTCCTGGCCGGCCGCGTCACCGTGGGTGACGGCCGTGGGTGGCACGCGGATTGTGCTCGGCAAGGGCAACACTCGCGTCAACGAGGTCGTGTGGAACGACACGACCTGGAATCCCCAGTCCGTGGGGGCAGGCTCGGGTGGACCGACCCCCTTCGGTCGTCCGTGGTACCAGGCCTCGGTCACCACCAGCGACCGACGCGTGATCCCCGACATCAGCGCGCACGCCAGCGGCGTGCCGGGTTGGCCCGTCGCGTTGACGCCGGCGGAGTTCGCCGCCATCAACGGCTATGACCTGCCCCCGGGTGCGACCTGGGGCATGGGACCGGTGGGCGGCACGAGCGCGACCACGCCGTTCACTGCGGCCAACGTCGCCCTCATCGCCTCGCGCCACGGGCGTCTCGGCCTGCTCAACCCGTGGCTCTACTCCCTGGCCGAGGGGGCCGACTACCGCACGGCGTTCTATGACGTGCGCGAGGGCACCAACCAGGTGAATGCCAAGCCGGCCTGCTGTCGTGCTGTCAAGGGCTACGACGCAGCCACCGGCCTGGGCAGTCCGAACTTCGACGCCTGGTTGCGGCTCGCGCGCTGATTCAGTGTCGCCGCGACCGCGCCGACACGGCGAGGCCGGCGATGACCAGCGCGAGGCCGACCCCGGTGATCATCGAGAGGAACCACCACAGGGAGGGAAGCTCCAGGCCCGGAACCACGAGCGGCAGTATGGCGATGACCGTGCACACCAGCCCGATGACGGTCACGACCGCCCCGATGCGCAGCAGCCGATCACCAGCGGAGCCCGTGGACGCCATAGCGCCACCCTAGGGGCACAGGAGACTCCGGGCCCGTCTAGCCTGGTGTCCGGCGCTCGCGTGGGCGCCCGCTTCGAGAAGGGACCGCCATGCCGACCGGCAAGGTCAGGTGGTACGACGTGGACAAGGGCTTTGGCTTCCTTGCCACGGACGATGGTGAGGACGTCTTCGTCCACGCCTCAGCGCTGCCTGCCGGCACCACCTCGCTCAAGCAGGGGGCGCGGGTCGAGTTCGGCATCGTCGATGGCAAGCGCGGCAAGCAGGCCCTGAGCGTCACGATCCTTGAGCAGCCCGCATCGATCGTCAAGGCAGGTCGCAAGCCCGCCGAGGACGTCGCCGTGATCCTTGAGGATCTCATCAAGCTCATGGACAGTGCATCCAACCAATTGCGCCGCGGTCGCTATCCCAGTGACGACCATTGCCGCAAGCTCGCCGCGGTCATGCGCGCCGTCGCCGACGACTTCGACGTCTGAGGGATTCGGTCCCATGGTGCGTCGCTACGGTCGATCGTCTCTCGTGGGCTCGCTGGCCGTGATGTGCGTGCTCGCGCTCGCGGCGTGCGAGAAGCCGGCTCCGGGTGTCTCCGTGGTCTCCGGGATGACGTCGGCACATCGCCAGGCCCTGTGCTGGTCCTTCGACGGCGAGCCGCTGAGTGCCCAGACCTGTGCCCAGGACGTCGTGACCGAGGCCCTGGACGGCGGGGACGTGGGTCGCATCCCGGTCATCCCCGGTCAGGTCATCGGCATCAGCGTGGACCCCGTGGTCGCCGACGCCGGCTGGTATCCCGTGATCGGCTCCCAGCGACTCACCCAGCAGCCAGTCACCGCGACCTACTACCGCTTCACCTATCCCGACCTGCAGGAGGTGCCAGCCGACGGGGTCTCGCTCCAGGTGGTTGCGGGGACCGAGGGCACCCTTGGCCTGTGGGTCTTCCAACTGATTCCCGCACCGGGGGTGGAGTGATGTCCGACGCCGTACTGGGCAAGTCTGTCGACCTGGCGCGCGCCGCCGCGGAGGACGAAGCCCCCTGGGGCACCGTGGGTGATCACGTCGAGGTCGAGTACGACGACGAGCGGGTCGCGACGCACTTCTTCGCGTGCCTGGATCCCGCCTACGTCGGGTGGCGATGGTCGGTCACCCTCGCTCGCGCCCCGCGGGCCAAGGCGGCCACTGTCGATGAGGTCGTGCTCCTGCCCGGGCCGGATGCGCTCGTTGCCCCTCCGTGGGTGCCGTGGGCTGAGCGGGTGCGCCCGGGTGATCTCGCCGTCGGCACCGTCTGGCCCACGCCCGCCGATGATCAGCGGCTCACGGCTGGGTTCACGGGACAGGACGACCTAGATGGCGTGGCGGACCGCAGCCCGGTGCACCCGAGCCAGTGGGAGATCGGCTTCGGTCGCGCGCGGGTGCTCTCCGCGCTGGGGCGCGATGAGGCGGCCGACCGCTGGTGGTCGGGCGAGCGCGGCCCGGAGGCGCCCATGGCCCGCTCCGTATCGCTGACCTGCGCGTCGTGTGGATTCCTCATGCCCATCGGCGGTCCGCTCGGGCAGGCATTCGGCGTATGCGCGCATGACATGTCCCCCGCCGATGGGTGCGTCGTCTCGCTGGGCTTCGGGTGTGGCGCGCACTCCGAGGTCGCCCTCGCGGACAAGGAGCCGGTGGGTGCGCCGACGCAGGACTTCGTCGGCTTCGACGCCCTCGTCCTCGACCAGGACTAACTGGCGCTAAGCCCGGGGGCGTCGGCGCTGGCGCGAGCGCCGTCCCATCACCAGGGCGAGTCCGGGAATCCCGAGTAGGGCGCCGATCCCGGTCACCAGGGTCCAGCGCTCCACGTCGACGCCCCAGGTCGAGCCCCACAGCACCACGGCGATGAGGGCGAGCACCCAGAGCACCGTGCCGATCGCGATGGCTGCGACTCCACTGTCGTCGCGACTGCGCAGCGCGGGATCGGCCTCGATCTGCTCCACGGTCAACTGCGCACGAGCGGCCATGACGGCAGGCTATCGCCGACTCCCTAGAGTGGGTGCGTGGATCACCGCGCGCGACGCCTTGTGACCGTAGGGGTCCTCGTGCTCCTCGTGGCCGCTGTCGCGGTCGCCGCTCTCACCCGCTGAGATCCTCGGGGCTGCCCGCGTCGTCGAGCCGACCGCCGGCACGGTTGCCCGAGGCAAATCCCCTCACCTGTGGACGGCGCTGGCAAGGTTGCCAGCGTGGCGTCGCGTGAGCCTGTGGAGAACCGCGACACGGTTGCCAGCGCCCGGTAGCGCGACTTCCCGGCACTCGCTAACAAGAAGTGACCTTACGCTCAGGGGCTGACATCGACAGTGGTCATGCCGACACGTCCTCGGGCACGGGCTTCCACAGCAGCAGGAGGAAGCTGGCACCGAAGAAGGCGAGCATGACGACGAAGGCCCTGTGCACACCCCACGAATCCGCCAGAGCAGCGAGCGCAAATGGTGCGACACCACTCATGATGCCGATGCCGGCGCTCGTCCAGCCCGCCGCGCGATCGGGCTGACCGAGCGAGGCGCGCATCGCGCGGCCGATGCCGAGGGGGAAGTGCATGCCGATCCCTATCCCGATGAGCACGAGGCCGATGATGAGCGGGACGGCACCGGTCACCAGCCAGGTATATGCGAAGGCCGCCGCGGCGAAGAGGATCGAGCCACCGAAGACGAGTTCGGATGACACGCGCTCGACGAGCCTGGAGCCGACGAGACGCCCGATGATCATCCCGATGACGATCGCAGCGATGGTGGCGGATGCGGCTCCTGCCTCGAAGCCACCCCGCTCACGCAGGAGATCCGGCCCCCACTGGAGCAGGGTGATCTCGACGCTGGTCAGCAAGACCAGGGTGATCACGGCCCACCACACGAGGCCGGGCACTCGGGGGGCGTCTCGGCGCGACTCCATGGCTGTGCCGACGTCGAACGGCGTGAGTGTGCGCCCGCGGATGACCTCGAGCACTATGGCGATCACGGCGAGCAGGACCAGGCCCGTACGCCACCCCAGGACCGTCGTCGCACCGATGCCGATCGCGAGGGTGCCGATGAGCGCGGCGACCGAGCCGGTGAGGTTCGCCTCGGCGAGCGCGGCATCGGCAGCTGCCCCCTGGCGCGCCTCCAGGTAGGCACTCACCCCGACGGCGCAGTAGCTCGCGCCCAGGGATCCCAGGAAGGGTCCTGCCGTCACCAGCCACAGTGGACCGTCGGAGATGTAGACGAGCGAGCCGACTGCCACGAGGAGCGAGCCGACGCGCAGCATCAGCCCACGGCTCCAGCGTCGGACGAAGGGGGCGGCGGTGAGGCTGCCGAGCACTCCACCGCCGGCGAGCGCGATGCTCAGGATCGACGCGGCCGTGCGCGTCAGGCCCTCGTCGTCGCGCAGGAGGGTGAGGGATGCTCCGAACCCGTAGACGAACCAGCCGAGGAGGCCCAGCTGGGCGTAGGCGAGGAGGGTGACGCGGTCGCGGACAGGCCGGGTAGGAGCGTGCAGGGCCGGATCGTGGCCCTTACTCATCGTTCATGCGATCAGTTGAGCCGGTCGATCACGTAGTCGATCGAACGCGTGAGTTGCCGCACGTCGTCGGGGTCGACGGCGGGGAAGACGGCAACACGGATCTGATTGCGGCCGAGTTTGCGATACGGCTCGGTGTCGACGATGCCGTTGGCACGCAGGGCCTTGGTGATGGACGTCGCGTCGACAGTGTCATGGAAGTCGATCGTCACGACCACGGCGGAGCGCTTGGTGGGGTCGGCGACGAAGGGGGTCGCCACGGCGCTTGCCTCGGCCCAGTCGTAGAGGATTCCCGACGATTCATCCGTCCGCGACGTACACCAGTCGAGCCCACCGTTGCCGAGGAACCAGTCGACCTGCTCGGCCATGAGGTAGATCGTCGCGAGCGCGGGAGTGTTGTAGGTCTGGTCCTGGCGCGAGTTGTCGATGGCAATGGACAGGTCGAGGAACGCCGGTGTCCACCGCCCGCTCCCCTTGATCTCCTCCACGCGCGCGAGAGCGGCGGGGGACATCAGTGCGAGCCACAGGCCACCGTCGGAGCCGAAGCTCTTCTGCGGCGCGAAGTAGTAGACGTCGGTCTGCGAGGCGTCCAGGGGCAGGCCACCGGCCCCGGAGGTGGCATCCGTGAGCATGAGGGCTCCCGCATCGGTGCCGGGCACGCGCACCGGAGCGATGGCCACGCCGGTCGACGTCTCGTTGTGCGGAGCGCAGTAGGCGTCGATGCCGGTCTCGGCGACGAATGCCGGGGCATCGCCCGGGGCAGCCGTGATGACCGTCGGGTCACCGAGGTGGGGTGCCTCCTTGGCGGCCGTGGCGAACTTCGCCCCGAACTCACCGAAGGACAGGAATTGGGCGCGGTCGCGAATGAGCCCGAAGGTCGCGATGTCCCAGAAGGCCGTCGACCCGCCGTTGCCGAGGACCACCTCGTAGCCCTCGGGCAGCGAGAAGAGGTCGGCCAGTCCGGAGCGCAGCCGGCCGACCTGCGACTTCACGGTCTTCTGCCGGTGGGACGTGCCGAGGTAGGTGCCGGAGACATCGAGCAGGCCGCTCACCTGCTCGCGGCGCACCTTGGAGGGCCCGGAGCCGAAGCGGCCGTCTCGGGGCAGGAGTTCGGCGGGGATCGTGATGTCGTCGGTCACGTCGGCAAGGCTACGCAGGGTGCTGATCAGCGCCGGACGGAGGTCGGCCGTGATTCCCGTGTCGACGGTGTGTAGCCGGAAGGTGCGACCATCTGCGCATCCCAGCCGGGCACGGCCTCGGGGATGCGCGGACTCGGCCCGACGTACCGAGCCGAGGGGCGCACGAGGCGACCGGTGCGCTTCTGCTCGAGGATGTGAGCGCTCCACCCGGCGAGCCGCGCGCACGTGAACATCGACGTGAACATCTGGGGCGGCACCTCGGCGAAGTCGAGCATGATCGCCGCCCAGAACTCGACGTTGGTCTCAAGGATGCGATCGGGGCGACGGGACCGCAGCTCGGCGAGCGCGGCGGCCTCGAGGGCGACGGCCACCTCGTAGCGCGGGGCGTTGAGCTCCTGCGCCGTGCGCCGCAGGACCCGAGCGCGAGGGTCCTCGGCGCGATAGACGCGGTGGCCGAATCCCATGAGCCGCTCACGGCGGTCGAGGACGCCGCGGATGTAGCCCTCGGGATCTCCGGTGCGCTCGATCTCCTCGATCATGCCCAGCACGCGCGAGGGGGCACCACCGTGCAGCGGGCCGCTCATCGCGCCGATCGCCCCGGAGATCGCTGCTGCGACATCAGCGCCGGTGGAGGCGATGACCCGCGCGGTGAAGGTCGAGGCGTTCATGCCGTGCTCGGCCGCGGAGACGAAGTAGGCGTCCACCGCCTGCACATGGCGGGGGTCGGGCTCACCGCGCCAGCGCGTCATGAAGCGCTCGACGATCGTCGTCGCATCGTCGATGCGTGCCTGCGGGACCATGGGCACGCCGAGTCCGCGTGCAGCCTGCGCGACGAAGGACATCGCCATGATCGAGACGTGAGCGAGATTCTCGCGCGCGGTGTCATCGTCGATGTCGAGCAGGGGCTTCAGGCCCCAGCCGGGTGCGAGCATCGCGATAGCGGATTGCACATCGACGCGCACATCGCCGGAGTGCACGGGGATCGGATAGGGCTCCGCGGGTGGCAGGCCGGGGTTGAACTCGTTGTCGACGAGCAGCCCCCACACGTTGCCGAATGACACCCGGCCCACGAGGTCCTCGATGTCGACCCCGCGGTAGCGCAGGGATCCCCCGTCGCGATCGGGCTCCGCGATCTGGGTCTCGAAGGCGACGACGCCTTCAAGGCCCGGCACGAAATCGCTCATGGGCCCATTCAACCCCACTGCCCGAGGGCCTCGCCGCGGGGCGTGATGGGATCGGGGCGTGGCCGACGAGCACGACCTGCGCGGGATGCGCCTGTCCTATGACCGGGGCACCCTGGTCGAGGCCGACCTGGCCCCCGACCCCCTCGCGCAGTTCCGTCACTGGCTGGCCGATGCGATCGCCGGAGAACTCGCCGAGCCCAATGCCATGGTCCTGTCCACCGTGTCGGCGGACGGCGTACCCAGCGCACGCACGGTCCTGCTCAAGGACGCCGACGCGCGCGGCTTCGTCTTCTACACCAACCTCAGGTCACGCAAGGGCCGCGAGATCGAGGTCGCCCGTCGGGCCGCGTGCGTCTTCCCGTGGCTCCCTCTGCATCGCCAGGTCGTCGTGGTCGGATCGGCCGTCGAGGTGCCGCGCGACGAGGCCGCCGACTACTTCGCCTCGCGCCCGCACGGCTCGCGACTGGGTGCGTGGGCGAGCCGCCAGTCCGAGGTCATCGCCGATCGGGCCGTGCTGGAGGAGAGGTACGCCGAGCTCCTGGAGCGCTTCCCCGGCGATGTGCCGCTCCCCGACTTCTGGGGCGGCTGGATCGTCGTACCGCAGACGGTGGAGTTCTGGCAGGGTCGCGAGTCGCGGCTGCACGATCGGCTCCGCTATCGACGCGTGCGCGACGGCGGAATGGACGACGCGACCGCGTGGGTCGTCGAGCGCCTGTCGCCCTGATCCCGCCATGGCCCGCCTGCTTGCCGACCTCACGCCGCTCCGCGAGAGCGCCCCCTTCCGTCGCCTCTGGATAGGCCACAGCGTCGGCACCGCCGGCCAGCAGATGACCGCGGTCGCCGTGGCACTCGATGTCTATGACCTCACGGGCTCCTCCTGGGCTGTCGGGCTCACCGGGCTCTTCCAACTCGTGCCGCTTGTGGTCCTCGGGCTCTACGGCGGCTCGCTCATCGACCGATTCGACCGCCGACGCGTGGCACTCATCGCGACGATCGGCCTGTGGGCCAGCACGCTCGCCTTCGTCCTGCAATCCCTCGCCGGCGTGGGCTCCGTCGCGCTGCTCTACGCCATCATCGCGGTGCAGTCGGGCTTCTTCGCCGTCGCCAATCCTGCTCGCCAGGCCATCATCCCCCGCCTGGTGCCGCTGCACCTGCTCCCCGCGGCCAACGCGCTGAGCACGCTGACCTGGGGTCTTGCCTTCACTATCGGGCCGGTCGTCGCCGGCTTCCTCATCGCGGGGACCGGCACGGTCACCACGGTGTACCTCCTCGACCTGGTCGTCTTCGCTATCTCGGTGTGGGCGATGTGGCGCCTGCCGTCGCTGCCGCCCGAAGGCGTCGCTCCCGATGCGGCACGTGGCTGGCGCAGCGTGCTCGAGGGCCTGCGATTCCTCAGGGGCAAGCGCAATCTGCAGATGTCCTTCTACCTCGACATCGTGGCGATGGTCTTCGGCATGCCCCGCGCGCTCTTTCCCGCCATCGCCACGGCGTGGTACGGCGGGTCCTTGACCGACGTCGCCCTCATCGTCGGCCTCCTGTCCGCGGCCCCGGCCATCGGCTCGGTGATCGCGACCGTCTTCTCCGGGCCACTGGGGCGCGTGCAGCGACAGGGCCTGGCCGTCGTCGTCTCCATCTGCGTCTGGGGCGGGGCCATTGCGGTCTTCGGCCTCGTGCGCTCGTTGCCCATCGCCCTGCTCCTCCTCGCCATCGCGGGGGGAGCCGACTCGGTCAGCGCGATCTTCCGCGCGACGATCCTGCAGGCGGCGACGCCGGACGACTACCGCGGACGCCTCCAGGGCATCTTCACCGTGGTGGTCGTGGGTGGTCCGCGCTTGGGTGACGTCGAGGCCGGTGCGGTCGCGGGTCTCTTCGGTGAGACCGTCTCGGCGGTGTCCGGCGGATTGCTGTGCCTGGTCTTCACCGGCGCTCTCGTCGCTGCCGTGCCGACGTTCCTGAGATACGACGCCGAGCACCCCGTGCCGTGACCGCCCGCCTAGGGCAGGTAGGCGTCGAGGATCCGTGAGAGCAGGTCGTCAGCGGCGACCCCCTGTGCCTTGGCCTCGGCACGCAGACGCTTGCGGACCGACTTGGGCACCCGGGCACCCAGGTCGACGTACTTGTCCTTGGGCGGTCCGGTGAGTGCATCGGCCGATGTCGCACCCTTGCCGGGCTTGAGGCTCGTGGACTTGCCCTTGCCCTCCTTGACGCCGCCCGGCACCGGAGCTGGCAGGGGGCGGCCGCTCACCGGGTGCAGATCGGCGTCGGCGGCGCGGCTGAGCGCGGGGCGAGGCGTCTGCGATGCCATGGCTCCTCCGTGGGCTAGGTCAGGCAACGGTACGCCGTCAGGTGAGCAAGCGGTCGAGAATGTCGTCGAAGGCATCGCTCACCTCGGCGGCACCGGGGGAGCGCCAGGCCTGCACCGGCACGCCCGCGCCCTGCGCCTGCTGCACGGCTGAGCGCTCGGGGATAACGGGATTGAGCACGAGGTCGCCATAGACCCCGCGCAATTCCTCGATCCGGTAGCGGTGCTCGGAGAGATTGCCCCGCACGCGATTGACGAGCACCCCGGCCGGCTGCAGGCGCAGGTTGACCGATGTGCGGGCCGCTTCCACCGCGCGTAGGGCGCGCGTCGCCCCCTGGAGTGCGAAGAAGCCCGGCTCGGTGACGACGAGGGCGCTGTCGGCGGCGGCCAGGCCATTGCGGGTGAGCTCATCCAGGGAGGGCGGGCAGTCGATGAGGACGATGTCGTAGCCATCCACCGCTCCCGCAAGGCTCACCCGCAGGCGGGTCGCCGAGTCCGCGCCCTCGGGTCGGTTGCGGTGAGCGACGGCCTCCTCGCTGGGGAGCAGGTCGACCTGGGGTCCCCAGCCCGTGCGGACGATGGCCTCCCGAGCGATGCCGGGGCGTCCGTCCGCGAGGACATCCCCGACGGTGAAGGCGAAGGGTGGCGGATCGAGGGCCACCGTGGCATTGGCCTGCGGGTCGAGATCGATGACCAGCGCCCGGATGCCGCGGGCCCACGCGGCGCCGGCCAGGCCGAGCACCGTGGTGCTCTTGCCCACGCCGCCCTTGAGGGACAGCACCGCCACCGCTGACATGGGGTGAGTGTGACAGGTGGGGCGTGGCCGGTCCGTCTGAGGAGTACCCCTGCCACACCCCTTCGCTCACCCCTGCGCTCGCACCATTGCGCCGAGTGGTCGCCAAGTCGGTGAGTTAGCGACCACTCGGCGCAATGGTGCGCGAGTTAGGGGACGTCAGGTCGTGGCGGCCTGCTTCATCCGGGCGAAGCGGTCGAGGGCCTCGAGCCGCTCTGCCGCATGGTCGACGATCCGCTCGGGGTAGCCGTGGTCGTAGCCGCCGAGGGTGTCCCACGGCGTATGCACCGTCTTGCCCGGCAGGTGCGCGAGCTCGGGCACATAGCGGCGCACGTAGTCGCCGTCCGGATCGAACTTCTCGCCCTGGCCGATGGGGTTGAAGACCCGGTGGTACGGCGAGGCATCCGTGCCGCAGCCCGCCGTCCACTGCCAGCCGTGCGAGTTGCTCGCGAGATCACCGTCGCGCAGCCAGCGCATGAAGTGCGCCGCGCCGCGCTGCCACGGCAGGTGGATGTCCTTGACGAGGAAGCTCGCCACCACCATGCGCACGCGGTTGTGCATCCAGCCCTCGGCGAGGAGCTGGCGCATCCCGGCGTCCACGAAGGGGAAGCCAGTGCGCCCCTCGGCCCAGGCCTCGAAGAGCGCATTCGCCTGCTTGCCGGAGTCCCACGCGAAGTCGTCGTCGAAGCGCGCGTCCATCGACACGCGCGCGCTCTCGGGCCGCTGGTGCATCACGTCGGCGTAGAACTCCCGCCACGCGATCTCCTTGCGGAAGGTCTCCTCTCCCGCCGAGTCGCCGAGGTCGGCGAGGATCGTGCGGGGATGGATCTCGCCCCACTTGAGGTGATGGCCCATGGCGGACGTGCCGTCGAGCGCGGGGAAGTTGCGCGTGTCGTCATAGCCCGCGAGGCCGGCGGCGCGAAAGGCGGCCCAGCGCTCCAGTGCCGCGGCCTCGCCGGCGGCGGGCAGCGCGAACGGCAGCTCCGGCCGCTCGGGGAAGCCATCGCACTCCAGCGGCATGACGTACGTCGCGTCGGTGTCGGGTGCGGGTGCGCGCCAGCCGTGGCGCACCCAGGCGCGATAGAAGGGCGTGTAGACGCGGTACGCCGTGCCGTCGTCCTTGGTGACCCGACCCGGCGCTACGGCGTACGGCGATCCGGTCTCGATCAACTCGATGCCCTGGTCGGCGAGAGCGACGCGCACGCGCGTATCGCGCTGCACGCCGTAGGGACCGTAGTCCGCAGCGATGTGCACCTGGCTCGCGCCGGCAGCCTTGGCGACCTCGACCACGTGCTCGACCGGATCGCCGTGCTTCAGGAGCAAGTGCCCGCCCAGGTCGGCATCGAGCGCCCGCAGGGAGTCGACGAGGTAGGCGCGGCGCACGTCGCTGGCGGGCTCCCACACGGCCGGGTCGACGACGAAGAGCGGCACGACCTGGCCATC
>VGBQ01000065.1 GCA_016870425.1 Actinomycetota bacterium
CGCCCATGGGTCCCTCATTGGCGAGGACACCGGCGGTGGTGTACACCACGCCCTCGGCGGTCTCACCGAGCGCGAGCGTGGTGGGCGAGTCGATGCCATCCGTGCCAAGCACCGGCGTGTTGATGCCCGCGCCGCGAATCGCCTTGAGGAATGTCGGGAAATCAGGCTCGTAGGCCGGCGTCATGATGACGTCGGGAGCCGGATTCAGGGCCTTGATCTCGTCGGCGATGACGTTGAAGTTGGGCTGGCCCATGGTGTAAGTGCCCTCTCCCACGATGGTTCCACCGTTGGAGGTGAAGGCCTCAGCGAAGTAGCGCGGGAGGTTGGACGTGTAGGCGCTGTCGGGCGAGCCCAGGGTGTAGGCCGTCGTGTAGCCCTGCTGGGTCGCGTAGTTGGCGAGGACTCGCGCCTGGGCGTTGTCGCCGAAGGCGTTGGAGAACATGAACTCGCCCACGGCGACGGGCAGGACCGGTGAGGAACCGAACCAGGACATCGCGGGGACCTGGGCTTCCTGTGCCAGCTGACCGGCCGCGATGGAGGGATCAGCGTCACCCGGGGTAATAAGGAAGCTGATCCCCTCGCCCAGGAGCTCGGCAGCCACGGTCGCCGACTGCGCGGCATCCGAGCGGGTGTCCTTGACGATGGTCTCGACGGGGAATTTCCCATCGATACCTCCAGCCGCGTTGACCTCATCGACCCAGATGTCAAAGCCCTCCAGGCTGGGCACGTCGACGTAGGCCAGACCACCGGTCTGGCCGGTGGCGACACCGACCTTGACGGTGCACGCCTCGCCGGCAGGAGCCGCATCGCTGGATGCGGCGGAGTCGGATGAGCCGGAGGAGCCGCATGCAGCCAGCAAGAGTGTTCCTGCTGCCACTGCAATCAGGGCTCCGGTCACCCTTCGGTGATGTGAGCGATTCATTGGGTGTTCCTTTCTGTGCCGGTGGCACCGGTCTCTTGCGCGGCTGAGGGATCGGATTCCCTCCAGCCTAAATATGCTGCGGCTACCTCGGGTTGGTCGAGGACCGCCTGTGGCTCGCCATGGGCGAGGACCTTCCCGTAGTCAAGGACGGTCAGGCTGTCGCACGCCGATCGAATCAGCGCGACATCGTGGTCGATGAGGAGCATCCCGACGCCCGTCGTCGCGAGGATCGTCTCCAATTGGCCCAGGAGTTCGCGCGACTCGGCTGGGTTCATGCCTGCTGCAGGCTCATCGAGGAGGAGGACTCGGGGATTGAGAGCGAGAGCGCGGCTGATCTCGACGCGGCGCTGGTCACCGTAGGGGAGTTCGACGGCGAGGCGATTGCCATGTTGCGCGACCCCGAGGACGCCTAGGATCTGCACGGCACGCTGGTCGGCGTCGTGCGGTGACATGCCTGCGGAAATGCACGACACGGTGACGTTGTCGAGCACCGTGAGCTCGCGGAAGAGCCGCATGGTCTGGAACGTTCGACCCAGGCCCTTGCGCGCCCGTCGCCAGACCGGTGTCCCGGCGATGTCCTCTCCGGCGAGGGTGAGGCGCGCCTCCTCTGGCTTGGTGATGCCGGTGACGCAGTTGACGAAAGTGGATTTGCCCGAGCCGTTGGGGCCGATGAGTCCCATCACGCGTTGGGCCTCGACATCCACTGACACGTGGTTGAGGGCCACGAGGCCGGAGAAGTTCTTGACCAGGTCGTCGGCACGCAGCACCGTCTGACCCGGATCCTCGTTGCGCACTGGCAGCGCAGTTGCGGCATCCGCATCCGGAGGGGTGGGGCTCTTGCGGTACGCGAGGTGCTCTTCTGGCTCGCGGAAGCCGAGAATGCCCTGCGGGCGGAAGTAGAGCGTCAGAAGGATGATGATGGCGAGGCCCGCGTTGGTGAGACCGAAGAACTCGTTGGCATCGCCGACCCGGCGGAGCGCTTCGACGACAAGCGTGACGACGAATGCTCCAACGATTCCGCCTGCCACGGACCCAGATCCCCCGACGATGAGCATGGTCAGCAGGGTCAGGGTCAGGGTGAAGTAGAAGTCCTTGGGCGAGAATGCCCCGAGCAGGCCGGCGTACGCCGCTCCCATAGCGCCGGCGACCGCCGACGACACGATCCAGCCGATCAGCCGGGCGTACTGCACGCGCACGCCGGCGCTCGATGCAGCCAGGGCATCATCGCGCGACGCCCGCAGGTGGATGCCGATCCGGGAGTCGCGGAACAGGCGCGCGACGATCACGGCAAGGATCGCGATGCTGCCAGCGACGAAGATGGTTGTATAGCGAGGCACCCCGTAGAAGGTTTGGCTGCCTCGAGTGAAGGGCTCGGCGCCCACCATCACTCCGTGCAGGATGATGAGCACGGCGAGTGTCGCGATAGAAGCAGCGTCACCGAGCCGCGCGATCACCAGTCCTGAGATCACTCCCACGATGGTCGCGGCGAGGACACCGCCCAGCATGGCCGCGATGATCGGGAGCTCGATTTGCTGCAAAGGCTCCGGCAGCAGCGGCAGCGACGTCGCCTTGATCGCGGCGGGCATGGCCAGGATGCCGGTCGTGTAGGCGGCGACACCGACGAAACCGACGTGGCCAAAGCTGAGGATGCCGCTATTGCCGCTGAAGATCTGCAGGGCCATGACCCCGGTCAGGAGCACGAGCGATGTCGTCACGAGCAATTGTGTGGCGGACGGAAGCGTGCTTCCGACCATGGTGATGACCAGCAGGATGATGACCCACAGGCCGATGGAGGCGAGGGTGCGCCCCCGTCGCGTCGACATCATGAGGGCGCTCCCGCGATATCGGCGAGAGCAGAGACACAGCGTTCGATCTCGTCATGCGTGGCGTAGTGAGCAAAGCCGAGCCGCAGAATTCCCTCCTCCAGGGGCACCCCGAGGCTCTGCATCACGCCCTGCGCATAGAAGTTGCCGTTCCAGGCGAAGATCCCGCGCGCATCCAGGTCCCGTGCGGCCTGCGCGGGCGCGACTCCCTCGATGGCCAGCCCAAAGGTGCAGACTCGATCGTCAACACCCGCAGGTCCGTGCAGGCGAATCCGTGACACGCCGGCGATCCCATCGAGGAATGTCCGTGCGAGAGAGCGCTCGTGATCGCCGATCAGCGAGTAGGCGCGGTCGAGTGCCTCGCTCGTTTCCTCACCACCGCCGATTCCTGCGAGATAGCTCACCGCGGCGCGGAAGCCAGCAATCGCCTCGTGGGAGAGGGTGCCGGTCTCGAAGCGGTGCCCTGGTGGCTCCATGCCCGCGGGCCTGACGCGATCGGGGCGCAGCGAGGGGATCAGTGCCGGGCGCACCCACGCGATACCCAGATGGGGGCCGAAGAACTTGTAGGGCGAGCACAGGAGCACATCGCAGTAGAGCGCCTCGACGTCGATCCGTCGATGCGGGGCGTAGGCCACGGCATCAGCGACGGCAAGGGCGCCGGCCCGATGGGCAAGGTCTGCGATGGCACGAGCGGGTGTCACTGTGCCGACAGCATTGGATGCGAGTGTGTAGGCCACCACGCGTGTGCGTGAGGTGATCGTCGCGCGCAAGTTGTCGAGGTCGATGTCAAGCTCGGGCGTCACGTTGACGATGCTGAGTTCGAGGCCTAAGTCCTCGGCGAGGATCCACCAGGGCGACACATTGGCGTCATGGTCCAGCCGCGTGACGACGATGTGGTCGCCGGGTCGAAGTGTGCGACCAATAGCCCGAGACAGACTGAAGTTGAGCGTGGTCATGTTCTGCCCGAAGGCGATCCCGTCCGGGTCACCGCCCACGAAGTGGCCGGCGTCGATCCGCGCAGCCCTGATCATGTCGTCCGTCTCCCGCGTCGCGGCGAACCCGCCCTCGATGTTCGAGTTGTGCCAGACGAGGTAGTCGCCCATCGCCTCCACGACGGATCGCGGCACCTGTGTCCCGCCGGGGGCATCGGCGTAGATGACCGGAGTGCCACCCGCTGTCGTGCGGGACAGGGCCGGGAAGTCCGCGCGTAGCGCGGTGACGTCGAGGGAGGTTGCGATTGCCATCAGCCAGCCACGCCCTCGGGGCGGTAGGGCGTGCCGTTGTCCCAGAGGATCGCCTCGAGGCCGACAGTGGACACCAGTGCCGTGACGTCATCGACCCTGTCTGTCGGGACGAAGACGAGCATGCCACCGAAGAATTCCGAGTGATCGCGTCGCAGCGAAGCGGCCATCGCGTCAAAGGGCTGGTAGTGAATTCCCGCCTGTCCGATCGTGGGATAGGTGTCGGCGCATATGGCGAGGCTCCCGCCCGGGCCGTCGATCCACCCCAGTACGCCGATGAAGTGACCGACGTCCCACTCCACTGGCGGACTCGCTGCGTCACCATCAGCGAGGTACCCCAGAAGGTCCGCAGGACTCGCGTGTGAGTTCCACAGCGCGCGAGTAGCGCTGTTGGCGATGACCAGCAGGTCGCAGTCGAGCGCGGCGAGGCCGGTCAACAGGGCGCTGACCCGCGCAGCCGACCAGTCACCGCTGACCGGCACGGCCGCGAAACGCCCGTCGGAGAGCCGGCTCGTGGCGACCATGAGGCCTTCGGAAGCCGTCCCCGAATCGATGTCGGGATCGTCGGTGCGGGGAAGCTCGAGCACGTAGTCGTCCCGGCCCGGATGCCCCGGGGGGAGGGAATCCGCAGTCTGGACCGCACTCAGCAGGGAGCTTGCCGCCAGCCCGACGTGGTCCTGCTCGAGGCTGGCTCCGGCGAAGGCACGCAGGGCCAGGGTGACCCAGAAGGCGCCGCACAACTCGTTCTTCTGGGGCATTTCCCGCTGGTGCTCCTGCAGGATCGCGCGCGCCCCGGGGAGCAGCGTGCCCGTGAACGACAGGTCAGGCATGCGGGCAGCCTTGATGTTGGACTTGTTTCTGTCAAGGACTTTTTCCGGATTGTATGTAACGAATCCACCATCGGTGGCATCCTGCTCGTGTGGAGACGTCTGCGCCCGCGGGGTCCCGCCCCCCAGCCAGGATGGACCTATGACCGCACAGCAGGCGTCCCCCGACGACGTCCAAGCCCTCTCGGCTCAGCTCCTCGAGCGCATGGACGAATTCACCGCCAGCGAGCGGAGCGTTGCCCGGGTGATCTTGACCGACTACCCGATGTCCGCCCTGGATTCAATCGCCTCGCTGGCATCCAAGGCATCCGTGAGTCCGCCCACGGTGCTGCGCCTCGTGGCCAAGCTTGGCTTCTCCGGTTGGCCCCAGTTCCAGTCAGTGTTGCGGGACGAGGTGTCGCAGCGGCTGGCCTCACCCCTGGCGCTCTACGACCAGCGTCGCGTCACGCGACAACTGTCGGGCAGCGAGCACGCTGAGGACACCTTCATGCGTGCGCTGGAGACTTCTTTCGCGCGCCTCAAGGGAGACGTGGTCGACGAGGCCGTGCGCGCGCTCACCGACCCGAAGGCGCGCATCCACGTGGTCGGCGGTCGCTTCTCCACGGCTCTGGCCGTCTACTTCGCGACGCACCTGCAGATGCTCCGCTCCCATGTGTCCACCGTGTCCGAGATCCCCATTCACCGGAGCAATGCCCTGCTCGACATGGGCCGCAATGACATCGTCGTGGCCCTTGACTTCCGTCGCTACCAGCGCGACACCATCGAGTTCGGTGTCGCTGCGGCTGCGATGGGGGCTCGGATCATCCTCTTCACGGACCCGTGGCTTTCTCCACTCGTCAACAGCGCCAAGACAGTGATCACCGTCGAGACGACCTCGCCCTCACCGTTCGACTCCTTCGTCTCTGCTCTCGGTGTGCTCGAGCTGCTCATCCACCGCATTGCCGAATCCGTAGGCGAGGAGTCGCTGGCGCGCATGAAGGCGCTGGATGAGCTGAATCAAGACCTCATGGTCGGAGGCCGCGAGCAGTGACCATCGACCCGCTCGTCGCATCCGGAATGCGAGAGCACCTCGGCGACATTGTGGGCCCGGAATACTCCACATGGGACCTCCCAGGTGAGCGCGACCTCAACATCAAGATCGCAGCCGGGGAGGACCAGATGGTCCTCAAGGTCTACGCCGACGACGATCGCCAATGGCTCCTTCTCCAAGACAGGGCACTGCGGCACATCGCTGCCCCGGACCTACGCGTGCCTCAACCACTGCATCCGGACATCGTCGGCCTCTCGGACGGGCGCGTCATGCGCCTGGTCTCGTGGCTCGATGGCGAGCCGTGGTCGGCGATCGAGCCGAGCGAGGCGGAGGCGGAAGCCCTCGGTGCGCTCGTCGCCCGTGTCGACCGCCGGCTCGCCGGTATGCAGGTCAGCCCGGGGGACGAGGAGGTGCTGCAGCGGCCCTTCCGATGGAACATGCTCCAGGCCCTCGAATTGAGGCGATCCCTCGCTGCCATCGCTGATCCAGACGTCCGAGCCGCGTGCGAGTGGGCCTTGGATGAGTTCGAGCATCACGCCTTGCCGATTCTTGCGAGCATGACCCATCAGCCGATTCACAACGACGCCAACGAAAACAACATCATCGTCCACCCCGATGGCCTCGGCCTCATTGACTTCGGCGATCTCGTCCTCGCCCCGAGGGTCGTGGGTCTCGCCACCGCCATCGCCTACGCCATCGCGCCGGCACCCGATCCTGTGCGGGCCGCTATGCCGCTTATTCGCGGCTACCACATGCAATGGCCGCTCAGCCCTGTTGAGCTTGAGATCCTGTGGCCGCTCGTGCGGATACGCCTGGTCATGAGCGTTATCAACGCGGCGGAGCAGATTGCTGCCGATCCGGAAAACGCCTACCTGCTCATCAGTCAGGATGTCGTGCCCCGTCTCCTGCTCACTCTGACTCAGGCGAGTGACTACCTGGCCCTGTGCCGAGCGCGCGAGGCTTGCGGCTACGACCCGAGCCCGCGAGCGCGCGATGTGCGTCACCATCTGCGCACCGCGCCAGCGAGATCCGTGCTCGACCTCGGGGCCGGACGCAGTGCGTGGATCGATTGGTCAGTCGGGTCATCGGATCCTCGTGATCCGTATGGCGTCACGGCGATGATGGCCGACCTGGATGTCCTTGCCGGTCACTACGCCGAGGACCGCGATGTCTATCGGGGCGACGCATTCGAGGGCGAAGAGCGCACGGTCCACCTGGGCCTGGACCTCTTCCAGCCCGCCGGCAGCAAGGTGTACGCGCCCTACGACGGCGTGGTGGAGATCGTCGAGGCGCGGCCTGCGGTGGGTGACTACGGCCACGTGGTGATTCTGCGCCATCGGACCGCGGCGGGTACGCCGTTTTGGACTCTCTACGGGCATCTCGGACCGTCAGTCCTGGATGACCTGGCGGTCGGCGACGACGTGACCGCGGGCGCGCTCATCGGAGTGATCGGCGACGAGGATCACAACGGTGCATGGCCCCCGCATGTTCACGTGCAGGTCCTCACCGATTTGTGTGGCATGGGCGGGGAGGTCTACGGCGTTGCGCCACGGTCGGAGACCACGCTCTGGCGGAGCATCTGCCCCAACCCCAATCTCATGGTCGGCATCCCCCCGGGCGACGGGGCGTCGGACGCGCATCCTGGGCTGGGTCGTGAGGGCATCGCTGCCCAGCGAAGGGTGCGCCTGTCGCGCAACCTGAGTCTGAACTTCCGAGAGCCGCTGCACATCGTCCGAGGAGAGGGGGCCTATCTCTTCGATGCTGATGGACGGTCCTATCTCGACCTCGTCAACAATGTCGCACACGTCGGCCACGCGAACCCATTCGTGACGGCCGCAGCAGCGAGCCAGATGGCCACCCTCAACACCAACACCCGCTTCCTGCATGACGCGATCATCGAGTACGCCCGCAGCCTGGTAGCGACACTTCCGGATCCGCTGTCGGTCGCCTTCTTCGTCAATTCCGGCAGCGAGGCCAATGACCTAGCGATCCGTCTGGCCCAGGCCCACACGGGCGCACGCGGGTGGCTGTCTTTGCGGCACGCCTATCACGGGCACACCGCAAGTGTCGTCGACATCAGTCCCTACAAGTTCCTGGGACGTGGGGGAGAGGGTGCGCGTGACCACGTGCGCGTGGCCGAGCTCCCCGATGCCTACCGGGGTGAGCACACCGGCCCAGGTGCGGGTGCTGCGTACGCCGCTGATTTCGCCACGGCGCTGTCGACCCTTGAGCAGCCGCTCGCGGCGTTCATCTCCGAAGGCATCGTCAGCACCGCTGGTCAGGTCACCCTGGCCGACGGATTCCTTAAGGATGCCTATCGGCAGACGCGTGAATCGGGAGGTGTGTGCATCGCCGACGAGGTGCAGATCGGACTCGGTCGGGTGGGGGAGCGATTCTGGGGATTTGAGCTCCACGACGTGGTCCCTGACGTCGTCACCATGGGCAAGCCGCTGGGCAACGGCCATCCTCTTGCGGCTGTGGTGACCACCCCTGAGATCGCAGAGTCATTCCACAACGGCATGGAGTACTTCAACACCTTCGGCGGCAACCCGGTGAGTGCCACGATCGGTCAGGCCGTCCTTGACTATGTCCTGGACCGACGGCTCCAGGCCCACGCGGCGGACTTGGGGGAGTACGTCAAGGACCAGGTGAGAGGAATGCGATCAAGTCACCCGCTCATCGGCGATGTTCGCGGCCACGGACTCTTCCTCGGCATCGAGTTGATGCGCGATGGCAAGCCAGCCACGCAAGAGGTGAGCGACATCATGGAGTTCGCCCTGCGCAGGGGGGTCATGCTCTCCAGCGATGGCCCGGCTAACAACGTGTTCAAGATCAAGCCGCCCATGGTCGTGCAGCGCGAGGACATGTACCTCTTCCTCGAGGTGCTCGATGAGGCGCTGCGCGCCGTCCGCTAGCTGGCGACGCAACACGCCAGTGCCTCCGCCTCCCGCTTGAGCAGGCCGAAGCGCTGAACGCATGCGGGTCGGACCGGCTACGAGCAGTTGCCGGACGACTCACCCAGGGTCAGGGTGAGGACCTCGTCGATTCCAGCGCTAGGGATGCCGTACGAGGCACGTGACGCCCGCAGCGCTAAGCACTCGTTGATGTGGGTGTCGCTCACCTGAGCAGCATTGTTCGGTCAGAGAGGTGTCGGCCTATCGCTCGCTTAATATGACCAACTCAGTTAGTCTTTGAGGCATGACAGATGTTGCTCTGCACGAGGCAAAGGCCCAGTTGTCGGCGCTCGTGGACCGTGTGTCGAGCGGCGGAGGCGACGTGGTCATCACCCGTCGCGGCAAGCCCGTCGCCCGCCTGGTGCCGATCGACGATGAGTCCGCCATCGAATCCGCTCTCGCTCATCTGCTTGCCGCTCGCCAGTCATCGACACCGGGCCCGCAGAGTCTGCGCGAACTCATCGACGAGGGTCGCCGTTGACGTGCGTCCTCGATGCTTCAGCAGCGCTCAGCCTGGTTCTCGAGGATGAGTTCACGCCCGAGGCGCACGCGATCCTCGAGTACGTGAGTGAGCATGGCGCTGTCGTGCCACCTCTGTGGTTCGCGGAGGTAGCAAATGGATTACTGACGGCCTGGCGACGGGGACGCCTCGATGACTCGGGCCTGATGCATGCCACCGTAGGCCTCGAGCGTCTCCCCATCCGGGCGCATGAAGAACGGCCCAGTCTGCTCGACCTCGTGAAGCTGGCTTCGCAGGCGGCACTGACTGCGTACGACGCGACCTATCTGTGGCTCGCCGATCGCCAGGGAGCGCCCCTGGCGACTCGGGACGAGCGCCTTGCCGACGCTGCCAGGCGCGCTGGAATCACACTCCTCACCGACTCCCAGTAGCGATCATCCGGGCCGGGGCGAAGCTCGAGGGGGTTGTCCGATCGGCATCGAAATCCTCGGCGTCATCGGATCAGACACGCTCGTCGCCATACCGGGAGTCGAACGGGCGCTGGCGCTCTACTCCTTCAGTGACGAGTCACGCCGATTCGTGCGTGCGCAATCTGCATCCGCGACTGCGCTCTCCGACTGAAACCTGCCGGAGGGAAGGGGCGAACTCAAGGCCCCTAGGCGTGTTGCCTAGGTCTCGGCCCGCCCCGGCATCGAGGGCAGGGGTCAAGTCAGCGGGGCAAGTCAAGTCCCGTAAGCCCACGGCCAACAGGCATGCGAATCATCCTCACCTGACAGATCGCTGCTGGATGAGCCCGCCATCAACCTTCACCGTCGACGAATGCCAGATTCCCCACCCCGCGAGGTTATGTGTGCCATAATCAGCGCTGGCTTCTAGCTACAAATCACGAGCGGGGCTGTCAAGCCCGTCCTGACGAGACGGCGGATCGCTCCTCTTGGTGATTCACGCCATGCCCACCAGGTATCGACGGAGGTCGTCATGAATCGCAAGCGCGCCAAGCGCGTACGCATCACCGGACCCGACGTGGACCTGGAGCGCGAGGTCATCCTCGACAGCAAAGGACGGCGCGTCGATCAGGCCTACGTCGATCGCGCCCTCGCTGACGTGGACGCCTACTGGAAGAAGCAAGGGGGTCGTCCGTCGCTCACGGGGGAGGCAAAGCACTCCCCGCATGTGTCCTTCCGTGTGACACCCGAGCTCAAGGCCAAGGCAATGCGGGAGGCCGAAGCGCGGGGAGTGACGGTGTCGCAACTCGCACGTGAGGCCTTCGAGAGGTTCCTCGCTTCGTGACGACCCGTCCGTTGGCAGCATTCGCGGTGACGCGAAGCACCGCTGCGTCCCGCTCGGGCAGGCCGATGCAGAGTGCGCGCGCGTGCTGGACTGACTACGAGCAGTTGCCGACCCACTCCTCAGGGTCAGGCTGAGCACTTCTTCGATCCCTGCGCCGGGTACGCCGTAGGACGCGAGCGACGCCCGCAGCGCTGCTCAGCCGACCAGGCGGTCGAGTCGTTCGGCGATCCAGGTCTTGATGATGGCCTGACGTGTGATGCCGAGGCGTGTGGCTTCGGCATCGAGGGACTCGACCATCCAGATGGGGAAGTCAACATTGACGCGCTGGACGTCGCGCCCGGGTCGTCGCGCCGCCCGCACGTCGAGATCGCCAATGATGTCCTCTTGGTCTGCGTCGAACTTCCGGTCAAGATCCTGAGCTCTCATAGAGCGCCTCCTCAGCCTGTCGTGCCCGCCGCACCGAGATGATGCGGATGAATCCGCGCCGCCTCGTGACGATCGCGGCCCAGGTGCGTCCATCGATCCGCCCGATGACGACCCAACGCGGCTCGCCCGTCGATCGGGCCGGGATCTCCAGGTGGTCGCTGTCGTCCCACAGTCGCTGGGCTTCGGCGAAGTCGATCCCATGCTTGACCATGTTCGTCTCGGACTTCGCTCGGTCGAACTCGAACGTCCAAGTCACAGGCTACTCCCAAAAGGTATAGAAACGGTACCTCGAGATGGAGTTCCTGCTCCGGCTCGGGTGAGCGAAGGTACGTCGCGCGCGCCCAGTTGGGTTCCCTTCGTCCACAGGCTGATTGCGAGCCCCCATGTCGGATTCCCCGCCGCCCGAGGTTATGTGTGCCATAATCAATCGCGGCTTCTCGATACGAATCACGAGCGGGGCTCGCAAGCACGGCCTGACGAAGCGGCGGATCACTCCTCTTGGTGATTCACGCCATGCCCACCAGGTATCGACGGAGGTCGCCATGAATCGCAAGCGCGCCAAGGGCGTACGCATCACCGGACCCGACGTGGACCTGGAGCGCGAGGTCATCCTCGACAGCGAAGGACGGCGCGTCGATCAGGCCTACGT
>VGBQ01000066.1 GCA_016870425.1 Actinomycetota bacterium
ACTCGGGGGGGGCGATGGGCGGGGGGCGATGCACGCGGGGGGGCGATGGGCGGGGGGCGATGGGCGCGGACGGGGGCTAGCCTCACGCTCACCCGCCCGCGCCACCACGAACTTTGGGCGGATAGTGCCCATAGACGGCCGTATCCGCCCAAAGTTCGCGACCGGCACGGCCGAGGCGCCATCCCCAGCGATGTGCGCAGACCTACTGGCCGGCGTCGGCTGCGGCCAGTAGCCCGTCACGCTGGTGGATCGTCGTCCGATCACGTCCGCGCGAGGCCCCCAGGGCCCGCTCGGCCGCATCGATCCGCCTCCACCCGTCTGTCGGCACGACGGTGCGCCCAGCCAGCGCTTCGTCAACCGCTTCGGGGGCCGGCCTGGCCGCGCTCCAGGCGGTCGGATCGGCGTAATCCGCCAGCAGGCAGTTGATGGTCTGGACGGCATCCTTCTTGTTGGTCCCGATGATCCCGGTCGGCCCGCGCTTGATCCAGCCGGCGACGTAGAGCCCGGGCACCACCGACTCCCCCTCGACCACGCGGCCCTCACGATTGGGGATCACGCTGCGCCGCTCGTCGAAGGGCACACCCTCAAGCGCCGTGCCGCGATAGCCGACACTGCGGATCACGGCATCGACCGGGATCACGTGTGTCTGACCCGTGCCGCTGGCCTGACCCGAGCCGTCGAGGACCGTGGTCTCGACGACCAGCCCCTCGACGCGGTCCGTGCCGAGGATCTCCACGGGACGACAGCGGAAGTGCAGGTGGATGTGCCGGCCGCGGTCATCCTCCGGGCGTGCAGCCCACTCCTCGACGACCTTCACATTGCGCGCCACGGCCTTGTCCTCGGCGATAGCCGCTTGGCTGGCGGTGTCGTCGACCGCGGCGCCCTCGGCAACCAGCACCCCGGTCTCCTCCAGCTCCCCTAGCTCGCGCAGCTCTTTGGTCGTCCAGGTCGCCTGGGCCGGTCCTCGGCGTCCGACCAGATGGACATCACGAACGCGCGACCCGCGCAGGGCTGCGAAGACGTGCTCGGGCATGTCGGTGTGCTCGATCTCCCCGGGGGCCTTGGACAGCACGCGGGTGACGTCGACAGCGACATTGCCCACGCCGATCACCGCCACGCTCGAGGACGTCGCGAGGAAGTCGACGAAGGCATCGGTGGGCGTGTCGGGGTGACCGGTGTACCAGTTGACGAAGTCGGTTGCGGCGATGCTCCCCGCGAGGTTCTCACCTGGAATCCCCAGCGCGCGATCCCGCGAGGCGCCGTAGGTCAGCACGATGGCGTCGTAGAACTCACGAAGCTGTCCGAGCGTGAGGTCGACACCGACCTCGACATTGCCCACGAACCTCACTGCGGGATGGTCGAGGACCCGATCGAGCGTGTCGCGCACGGAGCGAATGCTGAGGTGGTCGGGGGCGACTCCGTAGCGCACCAGCCCAAACGGACTGGGAAGCCGGTCAATGATGTCGACAGAGACGGGGATGTCCTCCTGGCCGACGAGCGCGTCTGCGGCGTACATCCCCGAGGGACCGGAGCCCACCACAGCCACGCGCAGGGGTCGGGACATGTCTCCTCCTCAGCCCAGGCCCAGCATGTCGCGCGCCCGCGCGAATCCTGACCCTGGATCCACCGGATCCAGGTGCACGCTACGCATGCCGACGGCCTCTGCACCAGCGAGATTGCCGGGCTGGTCGTCGATGAACACGCACTCGGACGGGTCCACCCCCATGCGCTCCGCCATGAGCGTGTAGGCCCGAGGATCAGGCTTGAGGACGCCGTCGGTGCGTCCGTCGACCATGTAGTCGAATTCGCGGAGGATCGTCATGCGGTCGAGCCACTGCCGATCATGGAACGCCGTGAGGTCGTTGGTGAGGATCCCCACCGGGATCCCGGCCGCCTTGGCATCGGCGATGAGGTCGCGTGCTGCCGGACGGACGAGTTCCTCCTCGGTGCCGGAGTACAGGTGCGCCATGAAGGCCGGCATCGCCGCAGGCTCCCCGCTCAACTCGTGGAACTCCGCGCACCGACGGGCCCAGTATTCCCGCTCGTTCATGCCTCCGGCCTGGAAGGTGCGCCAGTCGTCGTCCGATTCAGGATCGAAGGGACCTGTCCACGCGAGCGTCCCCGGAGGCAGCCCCAGGGATCTCTCGCCGACAGCGCGCAGCTCGAAGGGGGTCAGGAGGACCGGACCTCCGAAGTCGAAGACGAGCGCGGTCATGGCAGGGACTGAGAGATGGTGCTCATCTCTCAGTGCTCCTCCTCCGTGATCGTGACCATGTCGTAGCGCACGACGTCCCCGAACCAGCCACACTCACCGCACCACGTCATGAAGACGCGCTGGTCACCCATCCAGTACTCCGTCGAGATGCCCCCGTGGACCTCGATGCTCGCGGCGCACATCGGGCAGAACTTCGGCCGATCGAGGAGATGTCGCTCGGCATCGGGAGCAAACCACGCCCCGGGCGGTGGAAGGCGATGCGGGTCAGGGGGGAGTTCGCTCAAGGCGACTTTCGCCCGATCATCCGCGGCGTCATCAGGCACCCGCGCCAGCCTTGCTCTCACGGCGCGCCCAAGCATCGGCATGCAGGTCAAGCAGCCCCTGCTTCTGCGGGCTATAGCGCATGGAGCCCATCGTGATGAAGGCCTCCGCGAACTCGCGCTCCGCCCCGAACTTATCCCGCTCGCAGGGCAGCGGGATGATGTCGTGCGGCTCACGCACGGTGCCGATGGGGTCCTCGTCATTGGCCACGCGCTTCATGTTCTCCTTGAACATCTTGCGCAGCATCGCGACGCCCGCATCCGAGCGGCCTAGGTGCTCCTGGGTGCGGTCCGTCACCGGTCCCTGGCTCACCCAGGCCATGATGTCCTGGCCCTCGATGTAGTCGGTGATGAAGCGGCCTTGGTCGTCGCGCCAGAAGTACTCGTAGAAGACCGGCCGGTCCTGCGGCTCCCACTGCCCGCCGTCCGGCGCGTGATTGGAGTAGAACAACTTCCACGTGGTCGTGTCGTCGACGGGCACGCGAATCTGCATCTGGTCGATGCCCGCGCCGCCCACACGCATGTAGAAGGGGAAGACAAGAGGGTGTCCGACCTTCCAGTCGTCATTCTCCTCGGACCCGCCCTCGAGGACGCGGCGCTTGAGGATTCCCCATTCCATCTCCTCGAAGCCCGTTCGCAGGTGCTTCTTCTGGAAGGCCTTGGGGGCGTCGAAACCCTGGGTCTCGCCCATGAAGTTGAAGTAGTAGCCGTGCAGCCACTCCACGTGGTGGGGGTCGACGGAGTTCTCCATGATCTGCAGCCAGTTGCAGGGCAGGGTGGCGTAGCCGCAGTCCTTGATCCCGTCCATGACAAAGACGTCGAAGCGGGGGAGTTCGGGTGCCGGATCGGGGCCGACATACACCCAGACCATCCCGCCCATGACCTGGGCCTTGCCGGCCTTCTGCTTCACGCGATCGCGGAAGTTCTGGTTGTCCGCCTCGGCGGGCTGCTCGAGGCAATTGCCGTCGAAATCCCACTTCCAGCCGTGGTAGCCACAGCGGATGCCATCCTCGTGCACGACACCGTAGGTGAGCGACGCGCTGCGGTGCGGGCAGTGCTCGGCGACGATGCCGTACCTGCCGGACTTGGGAGTCTTGAAGAGGGTCCAGTCCTCGCTGAGCAACCGCACCGTCTTCGTCGGCACGGAGTCGAAGTCCTGCTCGAAGGCAATGGGGTACCAGTAGCGGCGCAGCAACTCCCCCATTGGGGTGCCGGGTCCGACCTTGGTGAGTTCTTCATTCTGCTCGACGGTCAGCATGAGCGGTCCTTCCAGGTGTCCGGTGATTCGACGTTACCGGTTCGTGCGGTTGACGCTAGGGATTCGCCGGCCATGCGGGGAGGTGAGCGTCCCTCCCCGCGGGACCGGTCTCCGGGAGGGGACCAAGGTCCCCTCCCGGAGCGGTACTCAGTCCAGCACCGTGACGACGCCGTTGTTGCCGTCGACGCGGATGCGCTGTCCCGTCTTGATGTTGGTCGTGGCGAAGCCCGTGCCGGTCACGGCGGGCAGGCCATACTCTCGGCAGACGATGGCCGCGTGGCTCATCATGCCGCCGGTGTCGGTGACCGTCGCCTGGATCTTGCCGAAGATCGGCGCCCACGACGGCGCCGTGAGCGGCGCCACCAGGATCTCGCCCTGCTGGATCTCGCCGATCTGATCCGGCGAGAAGATCACGCGGGCAAGACCTTCGACCAGTCCGGGCGACGCGGCCATGCCGCGCAACTCGCCTTCCTTGGCGTCGCCGCCACCCAGCCAGGCGCTCACGCTGTCCGAGGTGATGCCCCACAGCATGACGGTGAAGGGCTCCGTAATCACCTCGGGCGGGGCGCCCAGTGCGGGCACGGGCTTCCAGGTGGCCAGCGCCTTGCAGATGCCCTTGCGCTTGTCGATGATGCCGGGCCAGCGTCCGGGTCCAGCGGGCGGCTCCGGCGTCGCCCAGGAGACGTAGTAGTCCCACAGCGCATCCTCGACCTCGGTCCGCTTGAGGTAGAAGATGTCGTTGGGCTCGCTCCAGAAGCCCTCCTTGACGAAGACCTCACCGAGCTGGCGCATCTTGCGCCAGATGACCGAGTGGCTCCAGTGCTCGACGTAGAAGTTGTGGTTCTCCACGTAGGGGAAGACGACGCGCGCCAGCCCGAGCTTGCCCTGGAAGGCCTCACGGTCCTCGTCCGTCGCGAGCAGTTCGGCGTACTCATTGACCACGCGGTCGCGCTCGGCCCGGATCGCCTCCATCGGACGAGCGAGATCCTCGCCCGACTGGAGCTTGACGATGTAGTCGTTGATGAAGTCGAAGGGGATCTCGACATTCTCAATCCAGATCTTGTCGGAGTGGTAGAAGCCCGACCCGGTGGAGAAGTTGAACCACGGCTCCGCCGACTCCTGGAAGGACGCGATCCACGCACGGCCGGCGTCGGACCCCTTGAGGATCTCGCAGGTCTGCTCGACGTCGCCGACGGCGAATGCCTCCGCCACGCCCGACTCCAAGGCCACTCGCGCGAGGCGCTTGAGCTCCTCGTCGGGGCGGAAGAGGTCAACCTCCACACCCGCCACCATCTTGGCGATGGCGAGGTCGGGGATGCCGGGGAAGGCCTGCTTGCAGAAGCCGAAGAAGTCCAGGTACGCCGCGTAGCCGAGGTTGAGGAACTCGAAGTGGTAGTTCCACAGCTTCAGCGCAAGATCGAGAAGCGTGCGGTAGTTCTCCTGGATCTGGTAGCCCGAGCCCAGCCCGGCGCCGGACTTCACGACACCATCGGCATCCTCGATCTCGGGCAGCGGCTCGAAGTTAACGCTCTCGAGTTCCTTGACCAGGTCGCGAATCTTGACCATCCACTTGTCGTAGAGGTCATTCCAGTTCATGAAGTAGAAGCCGGCGCGATCCATGAAGTTCTCCACGCGCGCCTCGATCGTGGCGGGATCCGCGGGCACCGGCGTGAGGTAGCCGTAGCCGTTGAGGATGCGGAAGGCGATGCCGTTGGCCGGGGGCACCTGCAGGTGGCGCGTGTTGTACTGCGACAGCGACGCGATGGCGAACTCGTAGAAGGTGGCATCCCAGGGGGTGAGCACCTTGGGCCAGTGCACGCCGTCCTGGAACCAGAAGATCGAATCCTCGAACTCGCGTCGCGCCTCGCTGAAGAGCGAGGAGTAGACGTACATGTCTTGCCAACCCTCGGCGCCCGCAGGCGTCTCGATGTCGAACGGGCTGGGGAACCGGTCGGCCATCTGTGCTTCCTCTCGTGTGTTCGTGTCCGGGGATCACGAATCGTGGGCGATATCTGCGTGGTGCGATCTTGCTCTAGTCCCTACGTGCGTACAGGGGATTCATCAATGTCGAGACGATGCTCGCCATGGGGTTCTTATCCGCGGAACCGGTCACCGACTGCCGAGGCTTCTTGCTCCACACAGTCTCGGGCCGCGCCTGGAGCAGGATGATGTTGTCGCCATCGGCGAGATCCGCGTCGACCGCCCACTCGATGTCCTGCGGACAGCCATAGTGCTTCTCGGCTGTCTTGGCCAGCGCGGCGATCGCCTTGAGCTGGGGATCAGTGAGGCAGGGCACCTGTGCGCGCTCCGGCTCGACCTCGGCCTTCTCCACCGAGTCGTGATCGGTCAGGCGGTACTCATGGGCCTTGTTGCTGATCTCGCGCTTGCTCACCTCGAGCAGCACCTTGTCCACGAGGAAGTTGTCGGGCGTGACTTCGCCCGACACGACCGCCTCGCCGAAGCCCCATGCCGCGTCGATCGCCACCTGCGAGCGATCGCCGTTGGCAGGGTTCAGAGTGAAGGCCACACCGGCCGCAATCGGACGCACCATCTTCTGGATGACCACGGCCATCTCGACGGATCGGTGCTCGTAGCCCATTTCCACGCGGTAGCAGGTGGCCCGGTCGGTGAAGAGGCTCGCCCAGCAGCGCCGGACGGCGTCGACCACGGCGTCACCTCCCCTGATCCACAGGTAGGTGTCGTGCTCACCGGCAAAGGACGCGTCGGGCGAGTCCTCGGAGGTAGCCGAGGAGCGCACGGCCACGGGCAGATCCTCGACGTCGCACTTGCGACACAGCTCGGAGTAGTCGTGGCGGATCTGCTTCTCCACCTCACCGGGCAACGGCATGGTGCGGATGACATCGCGGATCTCACTGCACACCCGGCTGACCTGGGCGGTGTCGGAGATGTCCAGCTCATGCAGGAGCCGTGCGAGGGTGGCATCGAGGTCAGCCGCGTCGTGGGCAGCCCGATAGCCCGCGGTGGTCACGGCAAACCCGGGAGGGACCGGCAGGCCCGCACCGGTCATCTCGCCGAGGCTCGCCGCCTTGCCGCCCACCTCTCCCTTGAGGCCGGGCCAGTAGCCCTCGAACCACATGGTCACGCTTGTCATGACGACTCCCCTCGGCGGCTGACCGGAAGCGCGCGTCCCTCGAGGCCCGCCCACCAGTCGGGCAAGGCATCGAGGTCCGGCACCGAGACCTCCTGGACGCGGTTGCGATAGAGGACGAGCGCGGTCTCTCCACCCTCGAGCAGCCGTACCCGCACGAACTCGGTGTTGAAGGGCTCGCCCGGGTCGTAGCCCAGGGCCCATGTCGCGAAGGCCCGAATGGGACCGGAATGCGTGGCCACGATGACCGACTCCCCCGGCGTCTCCGCGTGGATCCGCATGAGCCCGGCCCAGAAGCGGCGCACGGCGGCCACGGGGGGCTCGAAGGTCAGCATCGGCATAGTGAGCCAGTGGGTGATCGGATCCCCGCCCGCTTGCTGGATCCCCCAGAAGCGGTCAACCTCGACCAGCCAGGTGGGGCGGCCTCCCAGGCCGATGCGTTCGTACTTCTCCATCTCGGAGTGGTAGAGACGGAAGGCCTGGGTCACGTCGCGGAAGCCATCGGGGGTCATCACCTGGAAGTTGCGGAATTCCTCGTACGCCGTCACCTCGCCGACGCTGGCGTCGCGGCCGAAGAGCACGAGTTCGTCGAGCATCCCCTTGCGGATCCCCTCGGCAGTCTGGCGGGCGCGGTTGGTGTCTGCGCAGGCCATCGTGACGTGCTGCCCCGTCATGACGCGCCGCGCGAGCTCCTTGCCTCGGCGATGCGCCTGCCACGAGCCGAGCGGCGTGAGGCCCGACTCGGTGGAGTAGCCCTGGGTCTCACCGTGCCGCACGAAGTAGACGTCGGTCACCGCTCCCTTGGTCTGGTCCTTGCGCTCCGGGATGATCTCCTTCGTGCGCGTGACCTCGGCCCAGCCGCGCGTCACTCCCAGGTCGGCGCCCTCCCACAGTGGGACGGGCGCATCGAGCGCGGACTGGCCGCTGCGGCGATCACGGAAGCGGCGGAGGTAGAGCGGGGTCTCGTCCTCCGGCTGCGCGGGCGATGCCACGCCGGGTCGGCCACCGCGCGCCTCACGGTCGAGGTAGCGCTGGAGATAGGCGGGCGCGTCGGGGCGCTCGGTGCGCGGCAGCGCCACTGCGTCGGGCTCGGTCATCGTCATCTCGGCTCCTAGCTGTGCACCGTGAGGAAGCGCTGGTTGACGACGCCGTCGTAGTAGAACAGCGCCCGCCCCATCTCGCCCTCGGTCCAGGTGATCGGGGGCTCGTCGGGATCGGCCCAGTAGCCGCCGGTGAAGACCTCGTTGCGGTTGCCCGCCGGGTCGAAGAAGTAGATGCAGTGACCTCGTGTGGCACCGTGGCGCGTGGGGTTCGTCTCGATGCGCACCCCGTGATAGGCCAGGACGTCTGACGCCGCACGGATGTCGTTCCAGTCGTCGACCCAGAAGGCGAAGTGGTGCAGGCCGCCATCGGGGCCCGTGACGAGCGCGATGTCATGCGAGGAGTGCGAGACCTCCAGCCACGTGGCGATCTGGAAGCCGTCATCGCCCACCACTTGCTCCGTGAGGTGGAAGTCGAGGACCTCCTGCAGGAACGCGGTCATGCCGTTGACGTCCTCGACCGTGAGGAAGATGTGGTCGATGCGCGGAGGGGCGATCCCGACCAGGCCCAGGGGGCGAGGCGGCGGGTTCGTGAGCGGCAGGAGGTTGCCCACCTGCTCCATGCCGTGAATGAGTTCCATCTGGTGGCCCGACGGCGTCTCGAAGCGGACCACGGTGCCTCCGCCCATGCCGACCTCGAGGCCCTGCATGCGCGCGACCGGGATACCTGCCGCCTCGAGCCGGGCGGCGTAGAAGTCAAGATCCTCGAGGCTCTCGACCTTCCAGCCCATGTGCGCCAGCCCGTAGGCGGGCGCGTACGTGAGCACCACCGAGTGATGCTGATGCTCGTCCCAGCACTTGAGATACACACGCTCAGGCTCGCGGGCTGTCTCGACAAGGCCGAGCACCTCGGTGTAATACGCCGTGGCGAGCTCGAGGTCGGGGACCTTGATCTCGACATGCGATAGACGCAGGATGGCCATCAGGTGTGCACCTTCATGAATCGATCGTTGAGTTCGCCTTCGTAGTAGAAGACCGCGCGCCCGATGTTGTCCTCGGTCCACGTGATCGTCGGGAAGTCCGGATCGGGTCGGTAGCCGCCGGTGAAGACCTCGTTGCGGGTGCCCAGCGGGTCGAAGAAGTAAATGGTGTTGCCGCGGGTGATCCCGTGGCGTGTCGGACCCACGTCGATCTGAATGCCGTTGTAGGCCAGGATGTCGGCGCTCTTGCGCACGTGATCCCAGTCATCGAGCCAGTAGGCGAAGTGGTGCAGCCCACCATTGGGGCCGGAGACGATCGCGAGATCGTGTGGCGAGTGCGACCGCTCCATCCACGTGGCCGCCTGGTGCCCGTCGCCGTCGAGGAGTTGCTCCGTGACGCGGAAGCCCAGCACATCCGTGAAGAACTTCGTCGACTCGCCCACCTCCTCCGCCGTGACGAGCAAGTGGTCCATGCGCGGTGGCGCGATGCCGTTCTTGCCCTCGAAGAAGGGCGCGGGGTTGAGGGATCCGGTCGCTCGCCCCACCTTGTCGATGTCGTGGACCAGCTCCATGACCTGGCCCGAGGGCGTCTCGAATCGGATGGACTCGCCCTGGCCGATGGACGCACCCTTGCTCACGCGCTCCACGGGGAAGCCGTAAGTGCCGACCGCCTTCTCGAGGTCGGCGAGATCATCCTCGCGCAGCACCTTGAAGGACATGAGATCGAAGCCCACGCGTGGCGCATACGAGATGCGCAGCGAATGGTGATCGACCTCGTCCCAGCACTTGAGGTAGACAGAGTTCTCGTCACGCTCCACCTCGATCATTCCCATGACCTCGGTGTAGTACGCCGCGGCCAAGTCCAGGTCTGTCACGGTGATGTCGACGTGCGCGAGGCGCAGGATCCCCATGTCTTCTCCTCCCGGCCCGCAGGCCTCTCGGTGATGGCAACCTAGGCCCCCTGTGTCCCGCATGGAAGGACGGCGTTCCCGCATGCGGGACGTATCTGCTACCTTGCGGCCCGTGGAAGGTCCCGAAGCCATGCGCCAGGCCATGGTCGACTACGTCCGGTCACTGCATCAGGCGTACGTCGACGCCGTCGCCACGCTGCCGGCTGCGGACCAGGCGCGCCTACCCCTGATCCATGCCGATCGCCTCACCGTCGCTGCGGTCGGCGTCCGCAATCTGCACGTGATCGGCACCGTTGAGGCAATGCCGCCAACGCGCGGCCCCGAAGTCGAGATTGTCGACGCGATCGACGACGTGTCCTGGACCCTGAGGTTCTTCGACCCCGTGGTGACGCCAAGCCTTGGGCTCATCGACGAGGCGAGTGGGCCGGACTACGACGAGGTGCGTCGCGCGCTGGGGATACGCACGGTCGTCTACCACCTTGCCGTGCCACCCGGCGGCAGCCTGACCGCACACCATGCGCTGCATGCCGGGACGGGGCTCGCCCACTCGCATGCGGCCGCGGCGCGGGACTTTGATGAGTTGCGCGCTCACGCACCGGGCAAGCAGTCCCTGGTCGACGAGATGCACGGCGCGTCCGTCGCAGGACTCGCGCGTGCTCAGGTTGCTCTTGCACAAGCCATCGCGCCTGACCTCGCCGGTCTGGTTATCGAACCGCCGACGGACCCGCAGGAGGTCCGCCGTGCACTGCTGGGTCACGTCAGGAGCCAGGTATGACCGAGACCACCGCTCGCCGCCAGCACTCGACCCTGTCGAGTGTCCGCAACGCGGCCCGCCTGCTGAAGGAATTCGGGCGTGGTGACCGCGACATCGGAGTCACCGAGCTCTCCCGGCGACTCGGCATCGGCAAGAGCACCGCGCACCGCCTGCTCAGCACTCTCGCCGAAGAGCGCCTGCTCGAGCAGGATCCTGACACCGGGGCATATCGGCTCGGGCTGGCGATGTACGAGCTCGGCGCATCCGTGGCACTCCACAACGATCTCCACGAGGCCTGCTCCCCCGTCATCGACCAACTGCGCAATGCCACGCGCGAGACCGTGCAGGTCGCCGTTCTCGACGGTCGTGAGGTGGTCTACGTCGAGCGGCGTGAGAGTCCTCAGACCCTGCGCCTCTTCGGACGCGTGGGCCATCGCAACGACGCGCATTGCACGAGCACGGGCAAACTGCTGCTCGCCTACCTGCCCGAAGATCAGCTCGATGCACTGCTGCGCGGGTGGCGCCTGGATCGCAAGACTCCGTACACCATCACCGATCCCCGGGCATTGCGCACCGCCCTGGGCGAGGTGCGACGCCAAGGCTGGGCGGAGAATGTCAACGAATCGGAGTTGGGGGCAGCATCCATCGCCGCCCCGGTGCGCAACGAACGAGGTGAGGTCATCGCAGCGCTCTCCATCGTCGGTCCGGTGCAGCGGCTCGGGAGCGACTCCCTGCGTCGCTTCGCCCGACCTGCCGTCGATGCCGCCATGGCGGTGAGCCGGCGCCTCGGCTATCGCGACCCCCGCACACCCCGTCGATCTGCAGGAGAGAGCACGCCGTGACCCGACCCCAGCCCGATCAGATTCGCGAGATGTCGCAGGCGCTGCTCACGGCGCGCGTGTCGCGCACTCCCATCGCCCCTCTGACCGAGCGCTTCCCCGACATGACCGTCGAGGACGCCTACGCCGTGCAGCAGGGACTCGTCGCCGGACTCCTGGCTGACG
>VGBQ01000067.1 GCA_016870425.1 Actinomycetota bacterium
CGCGGGGAGATCCTCACCCGGCACCCGGGCACCTTTGCCGGCTACTGGGGCAGACCGGATGCCACGGCTGAGACGGTCGATGCCGAAGGGTGGCTGCACACCGGCGATGTCGGCGAGTGGATCGACGGCACGCATCTGAAGATCGTCGACCGCATCAAGGACATCATCATCACTGCGGGCGGGAAGAACATCTCACCGTCGGAGATCGAGAATGCCCTCAAGGCGTCACCCTTCATTCGCGAAGCGATCGTCATCGGTGACCAGCGGCCCTACCTCACGGCGCTTATCGGCATCGAGGAGGACACCGTCGGGCAGTGGGCGCGCGCGAAGCGCATCCCCTACACGACGTACAGGGATCTCTCGGAGAAGGAAGAGGTGCTCCGGCTCGTCCAGGGCATCATCGCCAAGGTCAATGAGGCCACCGCCCGCGTAGAGAACATCCGCAAGTTCCGGATGCTCACCAAGGCCCTCGACCACGAGGACGGCGAGTTGACCGCCACGCAGAAGGTCAAGCGTTCGGCTCTGACGCAGGCATTCGGGCCCCTCATCGAGGACATGTACTCCGGAGCCGACCGGCTCCCGGGCGGCGACCAGAGCGACGTCATCGTCGTCGAGCATGCGGAGGTCTAGATCATGACGGACCTCATCGAATCCCTCGTCCGAGGACTGGGCCTCGGAGGCCTCTACGCGGTCCTGGGTGTCTCGTTCGTCATCGTCTACCGCGCCACCGGCGTCATCAACTTCGCCACTCCCGCGCTCATGATCCTGGGAGCTTTCTTCACCGGATCCTTCGGCAACGCGATCGGGCTGCCGTTCTGGCTGTCGGTGCTCCTGGGCATGGCCGTCATGGCCATCATCGGCATGGTTATCGAGCGCATCGCACTGCGGCCCATGGTGGGCAGACCGGCGTTCTCGGCCGCGACCGTCACGGTCGGCGTATTCATCATCCTGCTCATCGTCGCGGGGCGACTCATCGGCTCGGAGCTGCTGACCGTCAACGATCCCTTCGGCCTCAACACCGTCGACGTCCTCGGCGCTCGTCTCTTCACCGTCGACATCGCACGCCTGGTGATCGCGCTCGTCGCCATCGGGATCGTCGGGCTCTTCCTCACTCGCTCCCGCACCGGACTCGCGATGCGGGCCACGGCGTTCGACCAGGAGACCAGCCTGGCCCAGGGCATCAATGTGGGCCGGATGTTCGGGCTGTCGTGGGGCATCGCCGCCGCCATGGCAGCACTCGCGGGCGCTCTGCTGACCGCGGGCAGCTCCGGGGTGGAGACGACCGTTGCACTCGTCGCCCTCAAGGCACTGCCCGTAATCATCCTCGGCGGACTCGACTCCATCAAGGGCTCGGTGATCGCCGGGCTCATCATCGGTATCGCCGAGTCGCTGACCCGCACGTACCAGCCGATCTACGCCCCGTGGCTCGGCGCCAACTTCGACGTCATCGTGCCCTACCTGATCATGATCATCGTCCTCATGGTCCGGCCCTACGGTCTCTACGGCACCAAGGAGGTGGTGCGGGTATGACCACCGCGACCAAGGAGTCCCTGCGCACTGTCAAGGGTCGTCCGCAGCTCTTCACCAGCTACGCCCGCGAAATGTCGATCTTCAACACGCGCGTCAAGCGCAATTGGGTCATCGTCGCGATCATCGCCATGGTGATCATCCCGTTCTTCCTCACGCGAGACTGGGTCGCGCTGCTGACCACCGTGCTGATTTTCGCCATCGGTGGCATCGGGCTCAACATCCTCACCGGGTACGCCGGACAGGTGTCACTGGGCCAGGCGTTCTTCATGGGAGTAGGTGCCTACACCGCTGCCGTGCTCGGTGGGGAGGCGCAGGGCAAGGTCATCGGCCTCGGCCTGGACATGATCATCTGGCTACCCCTCGCCGGGCTCGTGCCCGCTCTCGTCGCCTTTGTGCTCGCGCCCTTGGCCGCACGCGTGCGCGGGCTCTACCTCGCGATCCTCACCCTGGGACTGGTCTTCATCGGCGAGCACATCTTCAAGGAGGCCAAGCCCATCACGGGCGGGGCCGGAGTGGGTCGCGCGCCGGCAGAGCCCGTCTTCCTCGGCTTCAACCTCTTTTCCAACCAGACCATCCTCGGCTACCGCATCGACCGCTTCACGGTCTTCTACGTTGCGTGCCTGGTGATCTTCCTTGTCATGGCCTTCGGCGCTCGCAACTTCGTGCGCTCACGATTCGGCCGCAACTTCGCTGCGGTGCGCGATCGTGATGTCGCCGCCGAGGTCATGGGCGTGTCGCTGCTGCGCACGAAGACACTCGCCTTCACAGTGTCGTCGTTCTATGCCGGGATTTCCGGAGCCCTGCTCTCGATCGTCATCGGGCGCATCTCCCCCGAGACCTGGAATATCTTCCTCTCCATCGACTTCCTCGCCGTCGTCTTCATCGGCGGCCTCGCGACGATCAGCGGGTCGATCATGGGAGCGGTCTTTGTGGTCATGCTGCCCAAGCTCGTCAACACCCTGACGGGCTTCATCCCAGGTTTCGGCGGCATCGGCGAGGGTGGCCTGCTCAACGTCTTCGAGTTGCAGACCATCATCTTCGGCCTGCTCATCATTCTCTTCCTCATCCTCGAGCCACGAGGGCTCTATGGACTCTGGCTGCGATTGCGCAACTACTTCAAGGCCTGGCCCTTCAGTTATTGACGTCCTTCACCCGCTGCCACCCTTGGCCGTAGCGGCCGCATCCTCTTGGGCGTACTCGGTCAAGAGGTTGATCTCACCCTGCTTGCCCGGGTAGGCGAAGCGCACGATGACCATGGCCACCAGTCCGGCGACGATCGCGGCCGCGTGGGCCCAGTTGGCCCCGGAGAGGAAGGACTGCCGAGCGGCCTCCACGATCTCGGAGGCGTATTCGGGGTATTGCTCGCTGACCGACTGCGCCGTGGTGAAGGACTTCTGCAGAGCCGCCTGAGTGGAATCAGTGACCTGCGACGCGTCGGGGCTGTTGCCGATCTGCATGGCCATGGTGGCGGCGTAGCCCGCCGTAAGCAGGGAACCGAGGAGCGCTTGCATAGTCGAGCCGCCGAGATCGCGCTGCAGGTCGGAGGTGGCTGATGCCATGCCGACCCGATCGACGGGCACCGAGCTGGTCAGCGCCCGCGATGCGGGCGCGAGGCCGATGCCCACGCCGGCTCCCAGGACGGCGTAGGCCAGTCCGATCTGCCAGTACGGCGAGCCCTCGCGCCACAGCACGAGCATGATGACGAAGGCGACGACGACCAGGCCGGTGCCGATGAGGAGGGTGTCCCGCGAGCCCAGGGAGGTGATCATGCGCGCGGACAACGGCGACACGGCGATCATCGTGAAGGCCGACGGGAGGATGGCCAAGCCCGCCGCGAACGTGGGATACGCCAGCACGTCCTGCATGAACTGCTGACCGACGAAGAGCGACCCCATGAGTGACCCGAAGACGATCATCCCGCTGATCGCAGCGACCCAAAACAGGCGTCGGCTGGCGTAGTGAAGGTCATAGATCGGGTTGCTCACACGCTTCTGGCGCAGGATGAAAGCCGCGCCGACGATGAGCGACAGGCCCATGAGGAGGAGGGAGAAGGGCAACTGACCCGGGGCGGCGATCGTGCTCAGTCCCAAGACGAGGGCGGCGATCATGACGACCGACAGGATCCCACCGAGGTTGTCAACCGGATCGGTCGACTCGTTGACGTGCGCGGGCACGAACTTCCACACCAGGAGGAAGGCGATCATGGCCGGCAGCACGGCGATGAGGAAGACCGATCCCCACCAGAACCACTCCAGCAGCGCACCCGCGATGACCGGACCGAGGACGGCGCCGCCACCACCGATGCCTGACCACAGGGCGATGGCCTTGACGCGGGCCTTGCCGGGTCCCCAGAGGGCGGTGATGAGCGCCAGGGTCGTGGGGTATGCCAGGCCCGCGGCCACACCTGTGAAGATGCGCCCGCCGATGAGGATGATGCCGTCCGGTGCCCACGCCGAGACAGCGCTCGCCGGGACAGTCAGCGCCATGCCCAAGAGCAGCATCAGTTTGCGGCCATAGCGATCGCCCAGCGCCCCGAGATAGAGCACGGACATGGCAAGGCCGAGCGTGCAGCCGATAGCGATGAGGTTGACCTCGGTCTGGCTGGCATCAAGGGCCGTGCCGATCGCCGGGAGTGCGACATTGGCAACGCTGAGATTGAGGTTGGCCACCAGCGCACCGAGGATCAACGTCGCGAGCACGATCCCTGCTCGGCGTGGCGCCTGGACTGTCTGCCCCGCGGCTGTGCCGTGCGATGCCATGTGACCTCCCCTGGTCGCGGTCATCCTGCCAGAGGCGGAGACATGCGAGACCTAGGAGAGGATGTCCTTGCGATCGAAGCGCAGCACGGCAATCGCGGCGAGCACGGCGAAGGTCACCAGGGCGTACGACGCCCCGATCGCCATGTCTCCCCAGGCGATCTGCTGACCGAGCGCGTCTGCCCACGCGCCGCCGTAGTCGGTGGGCAGGAAGCGACGCAGATCCCCGAGCGCGTCAATGGCGTCGAGGATGTTGAGGACGATGACAATGATGACGGCCGCTCCCACAGCACCCAGCGGGACGTCGGTGAGCACGCTCATGAGGAAGGCGATGCCGGCTGGGATGAGGAGTTGGATGCCGATGTAGCCGGTGACGATGGCCAGACGCTGCCACGACGTCGCCACGTCGAACGATCCGCCCAGGGGGCTGGTGAGCGGGGCAGACCCGAAGACGACCAGGGCGATAAGGAAGGCCACGGCGACCAGGATGAGCAGGGTGATCGCCGTGAGGATGAGACCCACGATCATCTTGGCGCGCAAGAACCGCCGTCGCGGCACGGGAGCAGCCAGCAGATAGCGCATGGTTGACCAGGAGGCCTCGCTCGCGACCGTGTCGCCGAGGAACATTGCCGCGATGATGGTCAGCAGGAAGCCGGAGGCGAAGAGCAGCATCGTGAGCGTGAAGTTCCACGGACCCGCCGTCGCAAGGCCGACAAGGTCGAGGTCGCCGTCGCCGAAGCCTCGCGACTGTGGTCCGAGCTTGACAGCGGCGACCACGATGAGCGGCAGGGCGACAGCGAGCCCGAAGGCCACGAGGGTGCGCCGGCGACGGAGCTGGCGCACGAGTTCGGTGCGCACCGTCAGGGTGCGGCGGGCGGCGTACGGCGCAGAAGTGACGGTGCTCACTGGTCCACCCGGTGCCCTTCCCCCACGAGCTCGAGGAAGACATCCTCGAGGCGCAGGCCACTGCGGCCGGCGAGGAGTTCATCGACCGTGCCGGAGTAGATGAGGTGGCCGTGATTCATCACTACGACGTGTGAGCAAGTCTGCTCGACCTCGCTCAGCAGGTGCGAGGAGACGATCACGGTCCTGCCTGAGGCGGCGTAGTCGTGCATGACCTGCCGCATCTCGCGGATCTGCGGCGGGTCCAGACCGTTGGTGGGCTCATCGAGGACAAGGAGGTCCGGCAGACCGAGCATCGCCTGAGCAATGCCGAGCCGCTGGCGCATGCCCTGGCTGTACGTGCGCACCTTCCTGTCGATGGCCGAGCCCAGGCCGGCGATCTCGAGCACCTCATCGAGATGCGGGTCGCCGTCCTCACGACCACTGGCGCGCCAGAAGAGATCGAGGTTTTGCCGCCCGGTGAGATGAGGCAGGAAGCCGGGTCCCTCGATGAAGCTGCCGACGCGTGCGAGCACAGCGGACCCCGGCCTCACCTGCTCGCCGAAGATCCAGGTGTCGCCCCCTGTGGGTCGGATGAGCCCCATGGCCATGCGCATGGTGGTCGTCTTGCCGGCGCCATTGGGGCCGAGCAGTCCGAGGACCACCCCCGGTGGCACCTCGAACGTCACGCCATCGACCGCCTTGAGGCCGCCCGTGAATTCCTTGGCGAGGTCTCGGGTGGCCAGGGGCACCGTCAAGAGCTCGGGCCGCGCCTCGCCGGAGCGGTCGCGCGGACGCAGGAGGGCGACAGCGATCCAGATGAGAACGGTGATGATGACGGCGCCGAGGGGCCACACCCAGACAGGAGTGCCCGCCGCCTCGGTCGTGCCCTGCAGCGTGGGGAGGATGAGGGGCCCGTCGGCAGCGACGGTGTAGACCGCCGGACCCGGGGGCATGCGATAGCCCTGGTCGGTCGTGGCGACGACGAGCGCGAGCCGGTCCCCTGCCGCTGCCTCGGTGACGATGCCCGGCAGCACGACCTCGATGGTCACCGGCTCAGGCCCCAGATCGGGGATGCGCACCGCGGCGACGAGGCCCTGCGGCAGGGCCTGACGGCCGTTGGCCGAGACGACGCGCAGGGAAGCAAAGAGCACCGCGTCCGTGACCTCGCGGTCGCTGCTCACAGTCAGTCGGGCGCGCGTCGCACCGACGATGCGCATCGGCGATGCCAGGCTCTCGGTGAAGAAGCCCGCCGTCTGTCCGGGAAGGGGCACCGCGAGCAGATCCCCGGCGAGGCGTGCCAGCCCTCCGGCGCCGGGAAGCGAGGTGATGGCCGCGGGAGCGCCCCCGGCGGGGGCGAGCACCTGCTGCGGCGGGGCCGCGAGGGGCATCTGCGTCGTGCCATCGCCGAAGATCCCCGGGTAGCTCGGGGCGGAGAGCACCTCCACCGTGCCCGGGTCACGATCGCTGAGCGCCGACGCCTCGACCAGGGAAACCTCGAAGGCGTCGCTCACGGTGGGTCCCGCGCGCAGGTGCTGGTCGAACCACGCCCGGGTGAGCGCGAGCAGGCGATCGGTCTCGGCAATCCCGCCGTCATGACCGCCCGCGTGCCATACGACCTTCACCGGAGCATTGACGATCTGCTCGGCATTGGCATTGGCCTGGGTGAGAGGGAAGAGCGAGTCCGCCTGACCGGCTCCCAGAAGCACCGGAGCCGTGATGCGATCGGTGATGCTGCGCGGGGATGACCGGGCCATGAGGTCGGCAGCCTCCGCAGAGACGACGCCCTTGGTCACCGCCTCGACGTACGCCGCACACCACTGGGGAGTGAAGCGACCGCATTCCGAGACGGGCTGACCCGGCTCTAGGCCGAGCCCGGAGGAGAAGAACAGCGAGGTCCACAGGCTCTTCAGTACGCCGGGCTGCACTCCATCGACAGCGGACTGCGCGAAGAGCGACGTCTCGAGGTCGTTCCAGGTGATGTCGGCCGCGACAGCGTCGATGCGATCGTCGTAACCGGCGAGCATGAGGGCCAGGGCCCCTCCGTATGACCCGCCTGCGACCCCGACGACGGGATCCCCGGGACTCTCGACGGTGACGCTCGCCAGGCTCGCCAGGTAGTCGACGAGGGCGGAGGCGTCAGCCACCTCGTAGTCCGGCGCATTCATCGAGATCAGCCCGGTGGACTCTCCGAAGCCGCGCGCGGTGTAGGCCAGGACGACGTATCCCGCCTCCACCAGGAGCTGCGCCTGCTCAGCAGCGCCCTCCTTGCTTCCACCGAATCCGTGCGCGAGCACGACCGCCGGGGCCGGCGTGACCTCGGGGATGTAGACGTCGACATCGAGTTGCACGGGGGTGGGGTCGGTCGCGGAGGACGGCGCTCCGGCGAGCATCATCGCGACCGGCGCGACCTCGGCCCGGGCCGCTGACGGGGCGAGCAGCGCGCCCGCCACGAGCACGGCAGCGACACCGCCCCCGAGGAATGCGCGCATCGCTCGACTATAGGTGCCCCCCTCACGGGCGGCATCCCTAGCGCAGGCGTGCAGTCTGATAGACGGCATCGATCGTCGTCACGAGCTCGTCGAACCACCCTGCCTCGAGCAGCCGAGCCCGGACGCGTTCGTTGAGCCCGCCCTTGGTCTGGTGCTCCTGCGGGAGATCGCGACGTTCGCTGTCGGGCGTAGCCCAGCCGATGGCTGCGAGGCCGTCGAGCTCGGCCCGGATGTAGCGCGAAGCGGTGTGCTCATCGATGCCCTGGGCGGCGATCCAATCGATGAGGGCATTTTGCATTTCGTAGTAGGTCGACATAAAGGCCGACGCGCAACTGAGTGTGCGGATGAGGCTCTCGTCCTGGAGGGCCACGATCTCCCCCAGCCCTGCCAGGGCCGCGACGACCTCGGGCAGGGGTGGCGCGATGACCAGGGGGCCCCGACGCAAGGCGATCGCGGGCAGTGGGATGAGTTGGCACACGCGCGACGCGGGCGCGACGAGCGGGGCAATGCCGCTGGGCGGCGTACCCGCGATGAGGCTGGCGATGATCTGGTCGTCACGGAAGCGCAGGTCGGCCAGCGCCTCGTCCACCTGCTGCGGTCGCATGCCGAGGACAACGATGTCGCTGGCGTCGATGACCGCCTGATTGGACGCCAATCGCTCGCAGGCGTCGAACTCGGCCGCCAGACGCTCCGAGCGCTCCGCGGATCTCGGCGACAGGAGGAGGCGGTCGGTGCTGTCAGCCCGTGATGCCATCGCGCGCACCATGGCCTCGGAAATGGTGCCCACGCCCAGGAATCCGATGCTCGCCATGGGCGCATCATGGACCACTAGGCTCCCCCCAATCGATCGAGGAGGGCAGCGTGACCGGATTCCTCGCGGACCTGACGGGCTCCTTCGCCACTTCCGCCGCGCAGAACCCCACCGTGGCCGTCATGGAGGCCGCGTATTCACACGCGGGGATAGACGTCCGCTACATCAACTGCGAGGTGCCCCCCGAGAGGCTGGGGGATGCCGTGCGCGGTGCGATCGGCATGGGCTGGCTGGGCTTCAACTGCTCCATCCCGCACAAGGTCGCCATCTTGGACTACCTCGACGCTATGGCCCCCTCTGCTGGCATCATCGGAGCGGTTAACTGCGTCATCAATCGCGATGGACATCTCACCGGCGAGAACACCGATGGTCAGGGATTCGTGCGATCACTGCAGACCGTGGTCGATCCCACGGGCAAGGACATGGTGGTGCTCGGTGCAGGTGGCGCGGCGAGAGCCATCGCCGTCGAATCGGCACTCGCCGGTGCGCGGTCGATCACGATCGTCAATCGCACTGTGGAGCGGGGCACGGAGCTCGCCGCTCTGGTGAGCGATCGCACCCCTGCGACGGGCGCATTCGTCCACTGGTCAGGGACCTACGCCGTCCCCGACGGGGTCGACATCCTCGTCAACGCCACATCGATCGGATTCCACCCCAGCACTGAGACCCCCGACGTCGATGATGCGACGATCCGCCCGGGCATGGTCGTCGCCGACGTGGTGGCCAATCCGCCCGACACTGCCTTCCTGCAGCGTGCAGCGGCGCGCGGGGCGACGACGTTGCAGGGCCTCGGCATGCTCGTCAACCAGGCGCTGACAAATGCGCGCCTGTGGACCGGGCGCGATCTGGACGCGAGCGTCATGCGACGCGCCCTGGAGGAGAGCCTGCGATGACCGAGCCCGCGGGCGATCCTGAGCCTGCCCGCGGTGGGGCGCACACCTATCACGGCCCCGTCATCTGGGAATACGCACCGGACCTCGACGGCGACCCGGATCCGGGGGAGATCGTGTGGACCTGGGTGTCCTTCGAAGAGGACACTCGCGTGGGCAAGGACCGTCCCATCGCGATCCTGGGGCGAGCGGAGGATCGCCGCCTCGTGGGCATGATGCTCTCCAGCCGAGACCACTCCGGCGATCGGGACTGGCTCGCGATCGGCTCCGGGCCCTGGGACAGCGAGGGCAGGCGCAGCTGGCTGCGTCGCGACCGCCTCCTCGCCGTACCGGCCGATGCCGTGCGACGTGAGGGGTCGGTGCTGCCCCGGGCGACGTACGACTCCGTCGTGGCTGCTGTGGCGAAGGCCCAGCCGGACGCCCAGGCCGGACGCGCCTGGACGCTGCGCGACGGCCTGCGGCGCATCCTCGGGCGCCCCCTGCCCTAGCGCCCGGCCAGCAGCCCGACTGGCACACTGGCGGCATGGCCGAAGACAGTGACACCCCCGCGACGGACGCGCCCTCGGATGACCCCAAGGAGCGCTATCGCCAGGCACTCGAGCGCAAGAAGGCGCAGGGCGGCCACCAGGGCCACGGCCAGACGTCGTCGAGCAACTCGAGCAAGGGCTCATCGGCCAAGGCGGGCGGCAAGCGGGAGTTCCGCCGCAAGAGCGGCTAAACGCCCCGGAGTTCTGCATCAATTGTGCGGCTAGTAGCCCTCGCTGCCGACGCCCTTGTGCACGGTGAAGAGGTTGGTGGGGTCGTAGCGCTTCTTGATCGCCAGCAGCCGCGGGTAGTTGTCGCCCCAGAACTCCTCCTGCCAGCCCTTCTGGAAGTAGTTGCCCTCGTTGGAGTAAGAGCCGCCACCGGGGGTGGCTCGGTGGATGAAGTCGGATGCGGTCATGACAGCGTCGAACTGCGCCTGCGAGACCGCGCGCTTGGGCTCGTGGCCGTCCACGCCGGGATACATCCCCTGCTTCCACGCGCCGACGGTGATGAAGGCGACGTTGTCGAAGACGGCAGGGTTGATCGAGGTCTCCTTGTCGCGGGCCATCGCCTCGGGATCCTCGCCGTAGAGCGCCTTATTGGTCTGCCACAGAATCAGCGAGGTGCGCGACGCGTCGAAGAGTCCCTGGGCCAGCTGGCGAGCCTTGTCGGGCTGGGTCATCGACCACGGCACACCACGCCCGTCGTAGGCACCCCAGTAGGCACCAACCTCGCCGGCGTTGCCGACCCACCAGAAGTATCCGGCGGGTGCGTTGCGCCGGTCGTCGAAGATCGCCTCGGTCACGGTCGGGTTCCACCGATTGTGGAAGGGCTGGGAGCTGAACTTCACGTCCACGGTGTAGTCCTCCGGACGCGCTCTCAGCGGAGCGAGGAAGGGCTCCCACGCGGCCTCGGCCGCCTCGGTGGAGATGTCGAGGAACGTCGTCCCGACCTGCATGACATTGAGCCCCGTGTCGAACTTCTCGGCGTTGGCATAGCCGCCGTTGAGGATCACGCCCTCACCCCATACGGGATCGATGAGCGTCGTCCCCGCGAACTCGACGTAGCGCTGCAGAAGCTCGAGGTACGCCGCATTGGACTTGGCGGTGATGGGCCCACCGATCCAGCCGGAGATCGTGGGCTCCGGGTGCGCGAGGTAGGTCATGTGCGTGACGACACCGAAGGTCCCACCGCCACCTCCGCGCATGGCCCAGTAGAGGTCGGAGTGCTGGTAGGCGTTGGCGGTGACGATCTTGCCGCTGGCCAGCACGACGGTGAACTCGAGCACGCCACCGGCACCACTGCCGAATCGCTTGCTGAAGGAGCCGAAGCCGCCACCGAGTGCGAAGCCGCCGCACGCACCCACGCTGGTGCAGCCACCACCTTGGATGTAGAGCTTGTTCGCCGAGGCGATCTTGTAGGCCTCGAGCCAGCGATTGCCGGCCGTCGTGGTGACGGCACTGACGCCGCGCGTGCCCGCGGGCGCGCCCTTGGGGACGAATGACTTGCGCACGGTGACCTGACGCATGTTGTGCGTCCAGATGAGCAGGGATTCGCGGGGACCGCATGAGCGCCCGTAGTAGTCGTGCCCGGTGCCCTTCACCACGAGTCGCACGCGGTGCTTGCGCGCGAAGTTGACGGCCGCCTGGATGTCCTGGGCATTCTCGGCGGCTAC
>VGBQ01000068.1 GCA_016870425.1 Actinomycetota bacterium
CGGGCAGGCTGTCCTTCGCTCTCGACGTCACCGACCCCGAGCCGCTCCCGGCAGAGCATCCCCTGTGGCGCGCACCGGGAGTGCTCATCTCCCCGCACGTCGGCGGCAACACGACGGCCTTCCTGCCGCGCATCGGCCGACTCGTTCGTGAGCAGGTGGACCGGTGGGAGTCGGGGTGCGGGCTTGGCAACGTCGTCGTGCCCTAATGTGGATCTATGGTCGATATCAAGCCCCGTAGCCGCGACGTGACCGATGGCCTCGAGCGGGCACCCGCCCGAGGCATGCTCCGCGCGGTCGGCATGGGCGACGACGATTTTGTCAAGCCGCAGATCGGCATTGCCTCGTCGTGGAACGAGATCACGCCGTGCAACCTCTCCCTCGAGCGGCTTGCCCGCTCGGCGAAGGAGGGCGTGCACGCCGCCGGCGGCTTCCCCATGCAGTTCGGCACGATCTCAGTCTCCGACGGCATTTCCATGGGCCACGAGGGGATGCACTTCTCGCTCGTGAGTCGCGAGATCATCGCTGACTCCGTCGAGGCGGTCATGCAGGCGGAGCGGCTCGACGGCATGGTCACCTTCGCCGGCTGCGACAAGAGCCTGCCCGGCATGCTCATGGCCTCCGCGCGCCTGAACCTGTCGGCCGTCTTCGTCTATGCCGGGTCGATCCTTCCGGGATTCGCCAAGATGTCCGATGGATCCGAGCGCGAGGTCACCATCATCGATGCCTTCGAGGCGGTCGGCGCCTGCGCGCGTGGACTCATGTCGCGCGAGGACGTCGACGCCATCGAGCGCGCTATCTGCCCGGGTGAGGGCGCCTGCGGCGGGATGTACACCGCCAACACCATGGCCAGCGCCGCCGAGGCGATGGGTATGTCGCTGCCCGGATCCGCTGCACCCCCGGCTGTCGACCGCCGACGTGACGGCTACGCCCGCAAGTCCGGCGAGGCGGTCGTCGAGCTCATTCGCCAGGGCATCACGACGCGCGACATCATCACCCGCCAGTCGCTCGAGAACGCCATCGCCGTGCTGATGGCGTTCGGCGGATCCACCAATGCGGTCCTGCACCTGCTGGCCATAGCCCACGAGGCGAACGTCGAGCTCGACATGGAGGACTTCCACCGCATCGGCTCCAAGGTGCCGCTCCTGGGCAACCTCAAGCCCTTCGGGCGCTATGTCATGAGCGACGTCGATCGCGTGGGCGGCGTACCCGTCGTCATGCGAGCCCTGCTCGACGCGGGCCTCATCCACGGTGACTGTCTCACGGTGACAGGCAAGACGGTCGCGGAGAATCTTGCCGACATTGCCCCTCCGGACCCCGACGGCGAGATCCTGCGAGCGACCAAGGATCCCCTCGCTGCGACCGGCGGGATCACGATCCTTTCCGGGTCACTCGCACCCGAGGGCGCGGTGGTCAAGAACGCCGGCGTGCCCGTCGATTCCTTCGAGGGCACGGCGCGGGTCTTCGAGCGCGAGCAGGCCGCGATGGCGGCCCTCGAGGACGGCACCATCCAGGCGGGCGACGTGATCATCATTCGCTACGAGGGCCCCAAGGGCGGCCCCGGCATGCGCGAGATGCTCATGATCACCGGGGCCATCAAGGGTGCCGGCCTGGGCAAGGACGTCCTGCTCATCACCGACGGTCGTTTCTCTGGCGGCACCACCGGCCTGTGCGTGGGCCATGTCGCGCCTGAGGCGGTGGACGGCGGGCCTATCGGCCTGGTGCATGAGGGCGATCGCATCCGCATCGACATCCCCTCGCGCACGCTCGACCTGCTCGTCGACGAGGACGAGCTCGCACGGCGGCGGGCGCAGTTCGCGCCGCTGCCGCCGCGCTACACCCGGGGGGTCTTGGCGAAGTACGCCAAGCTGGTCGGCTCCGCGAGTCGCGGCGCCGTCTGCGACTAGTTCGTTGAGTGGCGGCTTGTGCCGCCTCCCTTCGGCGTGTCGCGGTGCACAACTCGCCACTGAACGAAGGAAGGGTCCCCCGTGAAGCTCATCCGCGTCGGTGCCGTGGGCGCCGAAGTCCCCGCAGTCCTCGGTCCGGCAGGGGAGAGGTACGACGTCTCGTCGATCACGCCGGACTTCGACTCGGCGTTCCTTGCGGGCGGAGGCATCGCCGACCTGCAGCGGCTCTGGGCGGCGGGCGACATCCAGGCGTTGCCCACGCTGCCGGATGACGCGCGACTCGGTGCGCCCATCGCCCGTCCGGGGCATCTGGTGTGCGCCGGACTCAACTACGCCGATCACGCGGCGGAGTCCGGCATGGCCATCCCCGAGGAGCCGCTGCTCTTCACGAAGGCCCCCAACACCGTCATCGGCCCGACCGACGACGTCCACATCCCCCGTGGCGCAACCAAGGTCGACTACGAGGTCGAGCTCGGGATCGTCATCGGTGCTACCTGCCGATACCTCGAGTCGCCTGCTGACGCCTGGAGCCGCATCGCGGGATTTGTCGTGAGCAACGACGTCTCCGAGCGCAGCTTCCAACTCGACCGTGGCGGGCAGTGGATGAAGGGCAAGTCCGCCGAGACCTTCAATCCCCTCGGTCCGTGGCTGGTGACTCCCGACGAGCTGGACTTCGGTGCGGGACTGGACCTGTGGCTCGATGTGGACGGCGTACGGCGGCAGACGGGCAGCACGAGCGCGCTCATCTTCGGCGTCGACGTGCTCGTGCACTACATCAGCCAGTTCCTCGTCCTCGACCCCGGTGACCTGATCAACACCGGCACGCCGCCAGGCGTCGCCATGGGCATGGCCGAGCCGGCCTGGGTGCAGCCCGGGCAGGTCGTCACGGCCGGCATCACGGGGCTGGGGGAGCAGCGCTCACGCTTCGTGTCCGCTCCGTAGCCGGTCTGACCGGTCGTCCGCGACTAGGCTCGCGGTCATGAGCGACCAGACCCCCGATCCGACCGTGCCCAGCGCAGCCCCCGCCGGGTGGTATCCCGACCCGCAGAACCCTGGACAGCAGCGCTACTGGGATGGGAGTGCGTGGGGCGCGGCCGCACCGGCCGTGCCCACGGCTCCCGTCGCCTCTCCGGTCGCCGGGCCCATCACGTCGACCAACGCCATCATCGGCCTCGTACTCGCCATCGTCTCGTGGGTGATCTGTCCCATCATCGCGGCCATCGTCGCCCTGGTGCTGGCCCACTCCTCCAGCAAGGAGATCGCCGCGTCCGATGGTCGCGTGGGGGGAGCCGGCCTCAACACTGCAACGCGCATCATCGCATGGCTCAATATCGGTGTCTCCATCGTCGCGGGCCTCGTGATTGCGGTTCTCGCCATCTTCGGCGTGATCTTCGGCGCGAATGTCGTGGGCAACCTCGATCCTTCGATGAATTCCCGCACGGGACTAGCGGACGGTCAGTACGCCCTCAATCCGTCAACGAGGATCACTCTCAACGATGAGTGCAGTTACGGCGGCACCGCGTCGATGCCCGGGAATGCGAACGCCGGCGACGTGTCGGTCTATGGCAGCGGACCCATCGAATGCCCCGACCTCGTCCAGGTCACGGTCGTCCTCTTCGAGGTGCGAGAGGGAGTCGCCCGCATCGTCAGCGTCGAGTAGCCGCGTTCACAGGTCGCGGAAGGCGTCCCAGTCGGCCCCGGCCGTGAGCCCGCCATCGAGCACGATCGTCTGCCCGGTGACCCACGACGACGCATCACTGGCGAGGTAGACCACCGAGCCGATGAGGTCCTCAGGCGCGCCCAACCGGCCGACCGGAGTGATGTGGTCGAACCACCGCTGGCGATGGTCCTCACCCCACAGGGGCTTGGTGAACTCCGTCTTGATGACGAAGGGCTCGATCGCGTTGACCCGGATGCCATCGACGGCCCACTCGCGTGCGCAGCTGCGCGTGAGCGAGGTGACACCGGCCTTCGTCGCGGCGTACACGGAGATCGTGTTGAAGCTGAAGCGGGCACTGAGCGAGCTGAGGTTGACGATGCAGCCCCTGCCCTGAGGGCGCATGATCGCGTGCGCCGCTTGGCTCGCGAAGTAGATCGCGCGCAGGTTGACCGAGACGATCGCGTCGAAGTCCTCGGGTGTGACGTCCTCCATCGGCTTGCGCCGGTTGATGCCCACTCCGTTGAGGAGCACGTCGAGTCCACCCAGGACGTCGGCACCCTGGCGGACGACGTCGGATGATCCCTCAGCGGTGGAGACATCCCCGACGACGGCAACGGCCTGACCGCCGGCCGCCTGGATTGCCTCCACCACGGGCGCTGCTCGCTCGGCTGACAGGTCGTGCACCGCCACGTGCGCACCCCGCTCGGCGAAGGCCCGGGCCATGACCGAGCCGAGTGCACCGCCTGCTCCCGTGAGGAGGACGCGGCGTCCTGTGAGGTCGAAGAGTGGATCGGTCACGTTGCCCTCCCAGGCAGATCGACGACGACGACATCATGTGGGGTCACCGTGTATGCGGCATCCGCGGCGCCGGTGAGGCACACCGCGCGTGGAGAATCCGTGAGATTGGCGACGATGGCCCAGCGGCCCTCGGGGCCATCGAGCACGACGGCGTCGACCGCCTCCGGCTCACTCGAGGTCGTGGGCAGGACGTGCGTCGCGCGCGCAAGGGCGCGAACGACGGCGGAGACGGGGAACTCCTCACCGGGATCCGCGAGGAAGGCCGCATCCTGCGGCCCCGAGTCACGCGCCCGCAGCCCCTTCCAGCCGAGATCCTCGAAGAGAGTGACGGCCGAGACCGTGCCGGGGATGGCGAGGCTGCGCACGGCGAGGGCCGTCCACGCCGCGGCGAATGGGTCGCGCTGACGCGCGTCGACGTCTGACGGCAGGTCGGTGTTGCTCACGTCGGATGTCGGGTCAGTCGCGTTGGGATTGAAGCGGGGCCGCAGGGACACCGGGCCCACGTGGATCTGCGTGCTCCCCGACAGTCGCGCGGCGTTGTCCGCGATGACCGCCAGCGTCGCGGTGTTCTGCATCACGGATCGGTCGTCGGACGCATGCACCTGGGGGTTGACCGAGAAGGTCGTCCATGACAGGCCGCCGGTGTCCGGGGGCTGTCGATTGAGTTCGGTGAAGTAGAGGTTGGTGCCGCACCCCCACGGCAGGTCCGGACCGAGTGCCGAGCGCCACGCATCGACCGTCGCGCGCGCAGTGACCTTCTCGTCGGGGTTGACCACCCAGACACCCGCCAGGGTGTCGCCCGCAGCGGCAAGTGGTGCCGCAAGGGAGGGGTTGGGACCGCCGGCCGCGTGCAGCGCGAGGAATGCCTTGGCGCCAAGGTCGTGAGCATGGCGTACCGCATCGTCGATGCGATCGGGGGCGCCCGGGTGATCGGCGTCGATGTCAGCGTGCACGTGGCCGAGCGCGAGCGAGCGGAGGAATTCGGCTTCCGCGGGGCTCCAGGCGGCATCGGTGAGATGTACGCCGATGCTCGGCAAGGGTTGCGCGACTGCATGGACGGTGATGTCGATCGGCCCGAGGCCGGGAGGTGGGGGAGCGGATGCCGGCACTCCCGCGAGGGTGAGCGTGACGGACTGCTCGATGGCCTCCCCTGGCATCACCTCGACGGGGAAGGGCAGGGAGATCGGGGTGCAGTAGGTCTTGTACGACGCATCGCTCCAATTGCGGTGGTCCTCGGTCTCGAAGATCTCACCGGCGAAGGCTAGTCGCGCGGTGCCTGCTGCGCCGACGGGGTAGGTCATGGCCGTGACGTCGAGGAAGGGCTGATGCGGAGAGATCCGGTCGGGGAACGTGCTCGCCTCGATGCTTCCGCCGACGTGCGTGATCTCGCAGGAGCGCCCGGCGAAGCCCGCCATGGGATGCAGCACGCAGATGCCCAGGCGATTGCGGAGGAAGGGAGCACTCGCTTCACCACGCATGGTGTAGCTCAGGGTCCCATCGTGGTCGCCCTGGATCTGGAGTGACAATGCGAATGGCTCGGCGTCGAAGCTCCCGCGGGTGCGCACGCGAATCGTGAATGCGTCGCCACGATCATCGATGTCCTCGCTCAGGATGCGCCATGGCCGCGCCGTCCAGTTGCGGTCTTGGAAGACGACGTAGACGCGCCTCAGGATCTCCTCGTCGCCCAGGCGCACGCAGCGGATGTCGCCGGAGTCGTAGTCCAGTCGCAGGGGACCCGCGACGAGGGGGGTGGCCACGATCAGCTCGCGCTGCCGACCCGGTAGGGCAGTCCGGTCTCGAGCGACTCGTAGGCGCCCAGCGTCAACTCCATGGTGCGCAGTGTGTCCGCGCCGCTCGTCTCCGGCGTGCGGCCGGTGCGCAGGCACTCGACCCAGTGGCGCTGGAGGTTGACGACACTGTCCTGGATGCCGTTCCACGGCCGCGATGCCCATGGGTGCTCCGGGATTTGCAGGTCCTCGTCGATGACGGTCGCGCCCGTCATGCGTGCCGCGGAGTCGCCGACGTCGACAGGATGCGACACCACCTGCAGGTGGTAGTCCGGGCCAAGGGTGATGACTCCACGGGTGCCCTCGAGCGTGACGAAGGCCTGGGGATACGTCGAGTGGCCGGCGAACGTCTCGTAGCTCGCGTCGGCGATGGCGGTCGCTCCGGGCATGCGCATGATGACCGTCGCGACGTCCTCGCCGACGATGCGCGGGTTGACCTTGAGGGCCTCCGCGTAGAGGGACTCCGGCTCGCCCATGAAGAACCGCGCGAGGTCGAACAGGTGCACCGCCACGTCGACGATGATCATGCGCTCGCTGTCGAGCAGCCACGGCTGCGCGGAGTAGCAGTCGTGGAAGCTGCGGAAGCTGAAGCGGCCGAAGAATGGTCGGCCGATCGCACCACTGTCGAGGACCTCCTTGACCCTGCGCATGGGGTGCTGGAAGCGGAAGTTCTCATGCACCATGAAGGGCAGGTCCTTGGCCGCCATGGCCGCCACCATGGCGCGCGCGTCCTCGAGGTCCCAGGCGAGCGGCTTCTGGCAGATGGCGGCCACACCGTGCTCGGCTGCGAGGTGCACCATCGTCGGATGCGTCGGCGGAGTGGTCGCGATGTCGACGAAGTCGAGTTCTTCGTTGGCGAAGAGCTCTGCGGCATCGGCGTAGGGGCGCCCCCCGAAGTCGCGCGCGGCGGCCTCGAGGCGCTGCGGATCGGTGTCGCACACGGCCACGAGCTCCACGTCGGGGATCTCCGCCCAGGCGTGCAGGTGGTTCTGGGCAAAGAAGCCGGTGCCGATGACGGCAAAGCGATAAGGCCTGCTCATAGTTCGACCGGCCTCGTCGGATCGGTGATCCACTCGCTCCACGACCCGACGTACATCCGCGAGCCCTCGAGTCCGGCGATGCTCATCGCGAGGACGTTCTGAGCCGCCGTGATGCCGGAGCCGCAGTAGTAGATGACCTCGCCCGGATCGACGCCGTCGAGGAGCTCCAGGTAGTAGGCGCGCAGCTCCTCAGGGGTGCGGAAGGTGAGGTCTGCATGCGTCGTGTTGGCCCGGTCCGCGAGACCGGCGCCGGCGATATGGCCGCGCACGGGATCGTGGTAGACCCCACCCCCGTGATAGCCCTCGGCCCCGCGCGAGTCGAAGACGCAGGTGCGGGGGCGCTGCCGATGCTCGTCGACCTCGTCGACGTCAGCGAGCAGCTCCGGGCGCAGGCGTAGGGGATACGTCGTCGCCGCGGGCTCCGGCACCGTCTGGGTGATCTCGCCTCCGGCGGCGATCCACGCTTGCCAGCCACCGTCGAGGACCGCGACGCGGTCGTGACCCATCCACCTGAGCATGAGCCAGACCCGCGCAGCCGACATGCGGCCGCCATCTGCATCGTAGGTGACCACCTGCGTCGTGTCATCGATCCCCCAGGCCCCCAGTTGCTCGGCGAAGCGCTCGGGCTCGGGGAAGGGCCGACGACCCGTGACGCCCGGGATGATCTCACCGGCCAGGTGGGTCGCGGTGTCGGCGTAGAGCGCCCCCGGGATATGTCCCTCGACATAGGCGCGCTGTCCCCACCCCTCGTCGTCGAGGGAGAAGCGCGCATCCAGGATCGCGAAGTTTGCCGCCCCGAGGTGGTCGCGAAGCCAGTCGGCGCTGACGATGGTGCGCTCGTCCATGCGGCCATCCTGCCAGTCCGCTTTGTCCCTATTCTGAAGGGGTGACCCCGGATATGACACCCCGCAGCCGCCTTGCCACCCAGGGCCGCGACCGTGCCCCGAACCGCGGCATGCTGCGCGCACTCGGCATGGGAGACGACGACTTCTCGAAGCCGCAGATCGGCATCGCCTCGTCCTTCAACCAGATCACTCCGTGCAATATGTCTCTACGCGAAGTGGCGGAGGACGTCGCCAGCGGCGTGCGCGAGGGCGGCGGCTTCCCGATGGAGTTCGGCACCATCACGGTCTCCGATGTCATCTCCATGGGCCACGAGGGCATGCACTTCTCGCTCGTGTCACGCGAGGTGATCGCCGACTCGGTCGAGACCGTCATGCAGGCTGAGCGCCTGGACGGGATGGTGACGCTCGCCGGCTGCGACAAGAGCCTCCCGGCGATGCTCATGGCGGCCGCGCGCCTCGACGTGGCGAGCATCCTGCTGTACGCCGGCTCGCTGATGCCCGGCCACGTGCGGTTCAGCGACGGGCGCGAGGAGACGGTCAACATCGTCACGGCGTTCGAGGCGGTGGGTGCCAACGCCCGCGGACTCATGACAGACGACGACCTCGACCGCATCGAACGCGCTGTCTGCCCGACCGCAGGCACCTGCGGCGGGATGTACACCGCCAACACCATGGCGAGTGCGTCGGAGGCCATGGGCATGTCCCTCCCCGGATCGTCCTCGCCGCCCGCCGTGGACGCGCGACGCGAGGTCCTGGCACGGGAATCGGGTCGGGCGGTCATCGAGATGATCCGCCAGGGCATCACCGCACGCGACATCATCACGCCACACGCCATCGAGAACGCCATCACCGTCGTCATGGCACTCGGAGGATCGACCAACTCGGTCCTGCACATGCCGGCGATCGCGCACGAGGCCGGATTCGAGCTCGCGCTCGACGACTTCCAGCGCATCAGCGACCGCACGCCCCTGCTGGCCGACCTCAAGCCCTTCGGCGCCCACCTGATGTTCGACCTCGACCGCGTGGGCGGCGTACCCGTCGTCATGAAGATGCTCCTCGACGCCGGACTGCTCCACGGCGACTGCCTGACGGTGACCGGCAAGACTGTCGCCGACAACCTCGCCGCTGTGCGGATCCCCGAGCCCGATGGTGCCGTCGTGCGTCCCCTCGACGAGCCGCTGGACGCCAGCGGCGGCATCTCGATCCTCACGGGTTCACTCGCGCCGGAAGGCGCTGTCGTCAAGACGGCGGGAGTCGGTGTCGACTCCTTCGAGGGGACCGCGCGCGTCTTCGAGCGCGAGCAAGCCGCCATGGCGGCGCTCGCGGATGGCAGCATCCGGGGCGGCGATGTCGTCGTGGTCCGCTACGAAGGACCCAAGGGCGGACCTGGCATGCGCGAGATGCTGGCGATCACGGCGGCCCTCAAGGGCGCGGGGCTGGGCAAGGACGTCCTCCTCGTCACCGATGGACGGTTCTCGGGCGGCAGCACCGGGCTGTGTGTGGGCCATGTCTGCCCTGAAGCATCCGATGGTGGTCCCATCGGGCTCGTGCGCGATGGCGACCGCATCCGCGTGAACATCCCGTCTCGCACGCTCGACCTCCTCGTGGACGAGGCCGAGCTCGCTCGACGCCGAGAGGAGTTCGTGCCGCTCCCGCCCCGCTACGACAGGGGAGTCCTCGCCAAGTACGTCCGCCTCGTGGGGTCCGCCAGCCGCGGAGCCGTCTGCGACTGAGGGGTCGGCCCGGCGTTCTGTGGTCGAAAAGTGCCACCGGGTGGCACATTCAGACCACAGAACGCGGCCCGTCAGGCGACACGCTGAGCGACGGCAGCAAGCACAGCTGCCAGGACTTCGCCCGGACGTTGAGTGATCTGCTCCCACGTGAAGCGCAGCACCAACCAGCCCTGAAGCATGAGTACGTTCTGGCGCTCGCGATCGCGCTCGAAGGCCATTCGGCCCGTGTGATGTGCTCGGCCATCCACTTCGATGGCGATCCGCAGACCCAGATGCGCGAAGTCGATTTCGGCGACCACGCGATTCGTTATGTCTCGCACGGGGACGTTGCGCGCCCAGGGACCGGTGCCGCTGCGGTCGAGGAGGGCGCCCATGCGCTGCTCGGCCTCGGACCGCGATCCCGACGTCACGCGCTCGAGCATGGCGCGAAGGCAGGTAGCCCCGTTGTGACCCGAACCGAGGTGGGGCTGCGCCGCTCGGGCGAAGGATTCAGCATCGATGAGCCTGCGCTGCAGGACGAGGTCGATCACGTCCGCGGAACGACGTTCGCCCAGGACGATGAGCGAATCCACCAGGGCATCGAGTGGGGCCATGAAGCGGAACCCCTCTGGGCTGCGGATGGCCGCACCGTCCGGTCGCCGAAGGACGCGTATCTGGGGTAGCGCCGCCGGCGGCTTGTGGGGCATCACGATCAGGCGAGGTGTCCCGGCGAGGTGCCAGCCAGCGCGGCGCAGCGCAAGGTCTCCGCTGATCCGGGCGCGCGGGCCGTAGGTGATCGTGAGGACAGCTGCCCACTGACGGTCGGTGAGATGACGCTCAGCGTCGAAGGGCGCCGGAGCGAGGAGGATCGCGCCGCCGACGCGCTGCCAGGTGCCCTCGGCCACGCGGCGAGCGACGCTCCGACGGCTGAAGCCGCATGCCGCCAAGTCCGACGGGGACACGACCCCGTCCTGAGACATTGAGAGGTCGTGCAGGCGTTGGCGATCGGAGTGTGCGTGTGGCATCGGCACACCTTGCCGCGAAGCCGATCTTGGTGTCCGGCCCCGTCCACAGGCGGCGTTCTACGGTCGGAAAGTGCCACCCGTTGGCACATCTCGACCACAGAACACGGGCGGACGTCCCGCCCCGGGCTGGCCCCGAGGGCGTCGGGCCGCTACTCTGGGCCCATGCAGCAGGTCATCGTCATCGTAGGCAGGCGCGCGGGTTAGCCCCGGCACCTGTCGCCTGATGGCGACCCGCGCGCACCCTCCGAGCCCGTCCGGGCCGGGGGGTTTCGTGTTAGAGGGGCCCATTCACGGATGAGGGATCCATGCGCCACCATGGACCCTGCGACGGAAGTGGACTCCCGAGAGGGAAGTGGAAAGAGGAGACATGAGCACCAGCCCCGGGCAGTCATCCGGTGAGCAGATCACCGGAGCCCAGAGCCTGATTCGGTCGATGGAGCATGCGGGGGTCGATGTCGTCTTCGGCATCCCCGGCGGCGCCATCCTCCCGGCCTACGACCCCCTCATGGACTCCACCAAGGTCCGTCACATCCTGGTCCGCCACGAGCAGGCGGCGGGTCACGCCGCCGAAGGCTACGCCGCCGCCACCGGTCGCGTCGGCGTGTGCATGGCGACGAGTGGCCCGGGCGCGACCAACCTCGTCACGCCCATCGCCGACGCGCACATGGACTCGGTGCCGATGGTGGCCATCACCGGGCAGGTGCCGAGCTCGGCGATCGGCACGGACGCCTTCCAGGAGGCCGACATCCGCGGCATCACGATGCCGATCACCAAG
>VGBQ01000069.1 GCA_016870425.1 Actinomycetota bacterium
GACCGCGCGTCGCAGCGCACGCCGCCCCTTCCCCTGGCCGATGTATCCCGCGTGTACGCCGCCTACGACGAGATCAAGGCTGAGCGGCACGTCATGGACTTCGACGACGTCCTACTGATGACCGTCGGCCTGCTCGGGGAGCGCCCCGACATCCTCGATGAAGTGCGGACGGCGTACCGCTGGTTCACCGTCGATGAGTTCCAGGACGTCAGTCCGCTGCAGCACCGTCTGCTCGATCTGTGGCTCGGCGACCGTCGGGATATCTGCGTGGTCGGCGACTCCGCGCAGACGATCTACTCCTTCGCGGGGGCGACCGACCGATTCCTCCGCGACTTCCCCACTCGATTTCCCGGGGCCACGCAGGTGCGCCTGGTTCGGGACTATCGCAGCACCGAGCCGATCGTGGCCATGGCCAACACCCTCATGGCAGAGATGGGCGACCACGGCGGTCGCCTCGTGTCACAGTGCGGCACCGGACCACAGCCGGAGATCCGCGACTTCGACGATGAAGTTGCCGAGGCCCAGGCCGTGGCTACCCACGTCGCCCGCCTCATCGCCGACGGTGTGCCCGCCGAGGGAGTGGCCATCCTCGTGCGCATCAATGCGCTGATGCCGGCATTCGAGGAGTCCCTGTCCGCGCTCGGCATCCCCCTTGTCCTCCGCGGAGGCGAGCGCTTCTTCGAGCGCCGCGAGGTGCGCGAAGCGATCACGCGCCTGCGCGGGGCCGCGCGCGGCGGCGAGATCACCGGCGGAGCACTCGCTGACCAGGTCTCCTCCGTCCTCAGCGCGATGGGGTGGAGCGCGGAGGCGCCCCGGACCACGGGTGCGGTACGCGAGCGCTGGGAGTCCCTTGCCTCCATCGTCGACCTCGCTACCGGGCATGGCGCACAAGGCGGCGATCTTGCGAGCCTTGTCGACGAACTCGATCGTCGAGCTGCCGCGCAGCATGCCCCCGTGGCTCGCGGCGTGACCTTGGCCACCATCCACGCGGCCAAGGGGCTGGAGTGGGAGGCGGTCGTCATCGCGGGGTGCGCGGATGGCTCGATCCCGCACTCCCAGTCGCTGACCCCGGAGGCGCTGGCCGAGGAGCGCCGGCTCTTCTATGTCGCCATCACGCGCGCCCGTCGCCACCTGCTCCTCACCTGGGCGCGGTCGCGGCAGCCCGGCGGGCGAGGTGCCCGGCAGCCCAGTCGATTCCTCGACCTCCTCACGTCGCATCCTCGCTCCGATGCGGGCGCACCCCGGTCCAGCGTGCGCCGAGGCAGCGGGGGTGCCACCGCCTCGCGCCGGGGGCCCGCGGCGTGCCGCACCTGCGGGCGCAGCCTGGTCACGGGGGCTGAGCGCGCCCGGCTGCGCTGCCGCACCTGCCCGCCGACGGCTAGCGAGGTGACGGTCGATCGACTGCGGACCTGGAGACTCGAGCGAGCCCGTGAGCGTGAGGTGCCCGCCTATGTCATCTTCACGGACGCCACGATGGAAGCACTCGCCGACACACTGCCCCGCGACACCGACGAGCTCCTAGCCATCAGCGGGATCGGCCCCGACAAGGTTGATCGCTACGGAGAGGACCTCCTCGCCCTCCTCGCCGAGGCGCGTCAGCAGGGAGCCGACAGCCCCTGACGGCCGCGCGCATGGGTCCCCCGGCCCGTGTCCGGCCACAGGCACCCGCACAGGGGGTGGGGAGGGCGAGCCTCGCGCTCGATCCGGCCGTCGGGCAGCGTGACGACGAGGGCGCCCTCGAGTGCGGTGGTGCGCACGGTCGCAGGTCCAGCGTCGACGACGGCAAGCACCTGCATCGCGGCCACGGCACCGGACAGGTGCGCGAGGCCGGCGGCGATCGGCCCCGGCGTGCGTGCGGCCCACTGGACTGCGACGCGTGCCCATGACGGGTCAGCGTCGGCGAGGTGGAGGTCGCGGCAGCGCAGGCATGAGGTCCGTCCGGGGATCACCAGCGGTCCGATCACCGCCCGCGCGCCTCCGGCGGCAACGGCGAGGTGGGGGATGTCCAGTGCCATCGCGTCAGGGTCTGCCGCCGCGTCGGGATGAGCGGCGTCACACAGGACATGACAGACGCGATCGCCCACGCCGCGGCGGTGCCGCCGCGAACTCGAGCTTCTCACCGGGTCGCGCACGACCTTGCCGATGCCCGCGCAGGTGAGGACCATGGCGACGACGTCAGCAACAGCCCCGGTGCCGTCGACGGCAACCTCAGCATGTCGGCGACGATCGATGACGTCGCGGGCCTCGTCGGTGCTGCCGTGAAGGTGACGTGTGGCGGCCAGATCGCCGACGAGCAGGTCGCGCACGTGCAGAGAGGCATCGCGCAGTGACGCGGGTATCGACGACGCGTCATCCACCAGGCCGCAGCGCACCGCTGCGCGGAGAAGTCGGCGTAGCTTGGCGGGGCGCAGTCCGCGCTCCCTGCCCTGGTCGAGGGCCGCGTCCAGTGGCCGTTCACCTCCCAGGCTCAGGAGCCAGGAGACGTGAGCGGGATCCACGTCGTCCAGGCGCACCGCGTGAGGCGGCCAGCCCATCTCGATGCTGGCATCGGACCGCCAGACCAGGGGCACGTCGTGGCGCGTCCACGGCCGGGCAGGCAGGGGCGGGGTCATCGCGGGCATGTGGGGAGCCTGGCACGATGCGCGAATCCCCGTCGGGCGTCGTCCACAGCTGCGGCGCTGTGAGAGCCCTGGTGATGCTGTCGGCTATGCGCCGCAGAAGTGCACGGCGTACGCCGCCATGATCTGGGCGCACGCGACGGTCTCACGCAGATCCACCCACTCAGCAGGGGCGTGCGCGGCCGCGCTCTCACCCGGGCCGAAGTGCACGGTAGGAATGCCCGCGCCCACGAGTAGGCGCAGGTCTGAGCCATAGGGCGCGGCGTACACCTCCGGTTGCCGGTGCCAGATGCGTGAGGCCACCTCGCCGAGACCGCGCACGACGGGATGCTCCGGATCGGTGCGCCCCGAGGCGAACTGCCCGCCCCACCACTCGATCTCGACAGGGTGCTCTGCGAACCACGGATCGAGGTCGCACAGCCCGGCGAGGGCCTCCTCGAGTGCGCCACGCGCTTGCCCGGGCGTCTCGCCGAGAGCGACTCCGAGGCGACCCTCGGCGATGAGGAGGTCCGGCACGGTGGACGCCCAGTCTCCCGCGCGCACGGTGCCGATGGAGAGCGGATAGGCCACGGGCCAGCGCTGCATGAGCGGGTCGACCGACTCATTGCGGCGCGCTTCGAGCCGGCGGAGCTCCTCGAGCACCGGGAGCATCTTGTCCAGCGCGCTCACGCCCTCGGTCCGGCGTGAGGCGTGAGTGGCGCGACCGCGGATGCGCAAACGGAAGGTGAGTGCCCCACCGTTGGCGGGCACCAGGTCCAGGCTGGTCGGCTCAGGAAGGATGCAGGCGTCCGCGGTGATGCCCTGGCGCAGCAGGGCGTAGGTGCCGAGACCGCCGTCCTCCTCGCCGGACACGGCCGCAAGGATCACGTCGCCTCGCAGCCGCGTGCCGCTGGCGAGGAGTGCCGTAGCGGCGGAGGTGATCGCAGCGGTGCCCGCCTTCATGTCGCAGGCGCCTCGCCCGATGAGCCGGTCGCCGCGGATCTCGGGGCGGAATGGGTCACCGGACCATGCGCCTCGGTCTCCGGGAGGCACGACGTCCGTGTGGCCAAGCAAGAGGAGGGTTGGTCCATCGCCGGTGCCGGGTATTCGGGCGATCACCCCTCGTGCTGAGGAGCGCTCGACCTCCATGCCGGGGAAGTCCGGCTCGGCCGCCAGCGCAGCCACGTCGATGTCCCAGGCGGTGACGTCCAGGCCCAGGGCGTCCCACTCGCGGGCGATGTCATCTTGGATCTCGGACTCGGCATCGGTCCCGCCAAGGGAAGGCACGGCCACAAGACGCTCGACGGCGCCGACGAGCCCGAGGCTGTCGACGCCGTCGATGACGTGTGCGGTGCCGTGCGGATCGTCAATCACGACCGATCCTCCGGCCGGACGGCAGAGCCGCCCCTATCGTGTGTCAGGCCTTGCCCAGGATGCGGGTCACCTTGGTGCCGCAGACAGGGCAGATGCCCTTGGCGAAACGCCGACCGTTGGTCTCCATGACGTTGCCAGTGAACTCGCGCTTCTCCTTGCACTTCACGCAGTACGCCTCGCCCGTGTACGACTCGGCCATGGGCCGTCCTCCTCGTCTCGTGTCCGTGAGGCCTGGCCTCACTCAGCCCCCCTGGCGGGGACCTGCCCCTAGGGGGCCGCGTCGCCACCATAGGGCAGCCAGCCGCCCCACGGGGGGACCGACCTAGGCCAGGGGCGCCGTGTCGTGGGCGAATTGCGGCAAATGTACCTGTTTTGCCCGGTCATACCTTCGGGGGTGGGGCCTCTGAGTGCCGGGGCCATGGGGAAGCCCCCGGGGCGCTTGGCCGCGCGCACCTTCCCCTCGCGCACGCGGCCCGTTATCCCGGGGGCTGCGCGTGTGAACGTAGGCGCCCTGTCGAGGGTCGTCAACGCGGCCTGTGGGTGGCGCTGGGGATGACCTGGGGACACGGTCGGCGCGCCCTGGGGAGAGGCCGTGGACAGTGCTGGGGACAGCTCGGGCCGTCGTTGCCGGCGACGGCATCTGACGTGGGCTGATGATGTCCACGGCCTGTGGAGCAAAATTTCCGCGCCAGGGTGCGTGGCGGGCTACACCGCGAGGCGGCGGCGTGCGGCCTCCACGAGGTCGCGCACCGACGCGTCGGTGTCCTCTGGCAGTGCCGACCAGGGCCACCAGCGCAGGTCGATCGACTCTGAGGAGCGCCGCTCAATGCTGCCGGGTGCGGCAATGACGAGGAACTGGACATCCAGGTGGTCCAGGGTCGTTTCGCCGCCGTGGCCATCGCGGCAGCGGACACGATGGCGATCCAGTCGCAGCGGCGCGGGGTCGATGTCAATCGACGCGATGCCACCCTCTTCAACGGACTCGCGCCTCGCCGCATCGACGAGAGACTCGTCTGTCGCCTCGACGTGGCCACCGAGTTGCAGCCAACGTCCTACGAGCGGATGCAGGGTGAGAAGCACGCCCTGCCGCTCGACGTCGACGACCAGCGCACTACCGGTGATGTGGCCGACGCGGTTGTGACGTGTCATCGCATCGGAATGTGCTTGCAAGAAGGTGAGGTAGGCCTGTCTCAGCGTGTCCTGGTCTGGGCTGGGTGCCCGCCAGTCAGTGAGCAGGTCGACCGCATCCCGATGCAGACGGTCAGGCGCTGTCATCGCGCGGATCACCCGCGTCGAGGTCGCTGATCGAGTCGGCCGAGAGAAATGCCGCGGGGTCGGTGAGGTCGTCGGCGCCCGGGAGCAAGTCCGGATGAGCCCAGAGCGCATCACGCCCTTCGATACCGCGCTGCTCGCGAAGCTGACGCCAGAGTGCGGCCGCCTCACGCAGGGCGCGTGGTCGCATCTCGAGTCCGACCAGGGAGGCGAAGGTGCGCTCCGCGGGACCTCCCGCCGCGCGGCGCCGGCGCATTGCCTCTCCCAGCCGCTCAGCGGACGGCAGCGTCGCGGCACAGGATTGCGTGACGACGTCGTCGACCCAGCCCTCGATGAGCGCGAGGAGGGTCTCGAGTCGGCGCAGGGCGGCCTGCTGTTCCTCCGACTCGGCGAGGGCGAAGAGATCGGACCCCATGAGCTCGCGCAGTCGCTCCGGGTCGCCGAGTGCGCTGGGATCGATGCCCTGCATCGCCTCGTTCATGCGGTCAGGGTCCATGCGGATGCCGCGCGCATAGGCGTCGATGGCGCCATCCAGGCGCGGGGCGAGCCACGGGACATGCGCGAAAAGGCGCTGGTGCGCGCACTCGCGCAGGGCGAGGTAGAGGCGCACGTCGTCGGCCGCCACGTCCAGGCCCTCGCCGAACTCCGCGACATTGCGGGGCAAGAGCGCCGGTCGTGCGTCGCTGGTGAGGGGTATGCCGATGTCGCTCACCCCGACGACCTCGCTCGCGAGCGCAGCGAGCGCCTGCCCCATCTGCATGCCGAACATCGCGGATCCCAGCTGGCGCGCCATGCCCATGAGCGGAGCCATCATGGCCAGGGTTTCCGGTGGCGTGCCCTCCGGCAGCAGGCCCGCAATCTCCGGTGGCAGCTCGGTGGGAGCCGGCATCGACGACATCACCGACTGCACGTGCTCGGCGATGGGAGTGACGATCCGCTGCCATGCCGGATAGGTGGCCTCCAGCCACTCCGACCGGCTCCATGCTGCTCCCGAAGCGGAGGATGCGGGGAAGGTGCAGGAGGGATCCAGCCATACCTGCGCTAGGTCGACGGCCGTGGCGACATCGCGACGCTGTGCGTCGCTCACCGAAGGGTCGCCGGCCTGCGCGATGGCCTGCCGCGCGGTGTCGCGAGCGAGATCCCAGTTGACCGCGCCATCGCCACCGGACTCCAGCAGGCGTCCCAGGTGCTGCAGCATGGCTCCCAACTGGCTCATGTCGAAGCCGGGGGTGCTGGCTCCGTCGTCAGGTACGCCGAATCCGAAGGGGAGGGAGCCGCTCATCCCCCCACGGTACGCCGGATGCTCGGGGGGTGCCCGGTGCCCGGGGGGCGTACCCTGGGGGGCGGCATAGACCGGGATCCCCCCGGTGGCGCCGGGGAGGAGTCCGGGTGTCTGCGCTCCTGTGGTGGCTCATTCCCCTGGGCGCGACCCTCATCGCCCTCGCCTGGGCCGCAGCCCGCAGCCGTCCGCGACGTGCGGCCGGCACGCACGAGACCGTGGGCGACATGGCCCGCTTCCGTGCGGCGATGCGCCGCCCCATGCCGGCGGACCGCCCGGGCCCGGAGAGGCGCCGCACCTCGCGACCCGGCACCCCGACCCCTCGGCCCGGTCGCGCGCGACGACCCGCTGACCGCAGCCACCCGGCGTGAGCGACCCCTCGCCGATCGCACCCGACACGTCCGCGCGGCCCCGGCGTGCTCGACCCGGCAGCCGGGCGCTCATGGCCTCCCTGGCCGGTCTCGTGCTCCTCGCCCTGATCGCGCTCGCGGCTGTCCTTCCCGTGCCCTTCATCGTCTTGTCGCCCGGTCCGACCTTCAACACCATCGGCGACGTCGACGGCGTCCCCCTTGTCGAGATCACCGACACCACCACCTATCCCGTCAGCGGTGCCCTCGACATGACCACGATCCGTGAGGAGGGCGAGCCCCGCAGCCCCCTCACCGTCTTCGGTGCGCTGGTCGCCTGGGTCGACCCCGACCGGGCCGTGCTCCCACGCGAGTTGCTCTACGGCGACGACGAGACCACCGAGGAGGTCCAGCAGCGCAATGCGGTCCTCTTCTCCACATCACAGTCGAGTGCCATTGCGGCGGCGATGAACACGCTGGGTGAGCCGCTGATCGAAGACGTCGTCGTGACCGCCGTGGTCGAGGGCACGCCTGCCTTTGGCGTGCTGGACGCCGGGGAGCGCATCATCGCTATCGACGGTGAGCCGGTGCGCGCGCCCGAGGATGTGGTGGAGGCCGTCCGCGCGCGCCCGATCGGCTCGACCTTGGCATTCACCGTCGAGCGCGATGGCGAGGAGGTCGACGCCGAGGTCGTGTCTGCCCAGAAGCCTGATGAGGCTGGCGTGCCCTACATCGGCATCACGGTCGGCATCAACTACCGGGCGGAGTTCCCGATCGTCTTCGCCCTCGACGACATCGGTGGGCCCAGCGCCGGCATGATGTTCTCGCTGGCGATCGTCGACAAGCTCACCCCGGAGGACCTCACCGGGGGTGGGCATGTGGCCGGGACCGGCACGATCGATCCCGCCGGCGCCGTGGGGGCGATCGGCGGCATCCGCCAAAAGCTCGCCGGGGCCAGGGGCGCGGGGGCGACCGTCTTCCTCATGCCGGAGGTCCACTGCGACGAGGCCGCGGGGCACGTCCCCGAAGGGCTCACCGTGGTGCCCGTGACGACGCTCCAGGGTGCGCTGGATGCCCTGGCCGCCTGGCGCGCAGGCGACCCGCTCCCAACCTGCCCCGCGATGTGACCCCGGCGCGCGTGACGTAAGTTGCTGTGATGGCCTCACCGACGCCGGTCGCCGCGGCCCCGCGACGGGGCCGGGTCCTGCTCCCGACGATCATCGTGCTCGCCGTCATCGTCATCGGGTTCGTGATCTTCACCAGCTTCTACACCGACTGGCTCTGGTTCGACTCGGTGGGCGAGACCGAGGTCTTCACCGTCACCCTGATCACGCGCCTTGCCCTGTTCGCGTCCTTCGGCCTGACCATGGCCGTGGTCCTGGCGGGGACCCTCTGGGTCGCATACCGCTTCCGCCCTGCCGTGCCGCCCCTGACGCAGGAGCAGGCCGGACTCGAGCGCTACCGCATGGCCCTGGACCCGTTCCGAGTCGTCATCACGCTCGGCATAGCGGCCCTCATCGGTCTTCTCGCCGGCATTTCCGCCTCGTCAGAGTGGTCGACCTTCCTGCGCTGGCGCAACGCCACCGACTTCGGCATCACCGATCCGCAGTTCGGCCTCGACATCGGCTTCTACGTCTTCACCTACCCCTTCCTGCGGTTCGTCCTCGGCTTCGCCATCTCCGCCACCCTCCTCGCCGTCGGCCTTGCCGTGGCCGCGCACTACCTCTACGGCGGCCTGCGCCTCCAGCCCAAGGGCGATCGCATGAGCACCGCCGCGCAGGTGCACCTGTCGGGACTCATCGCACTCCTGCTCCTGCTCAAGGCGGCCGCCTACTGGCTTGACCGCTACGGGCTGATGATCAAGAGCGAGGCGCTGGTCCAGGGCTTCACCGGCATGAAGTACGCCGACGCCAACGCCGTACTGCCCGCACTCCAGATCCTGACCTTCGTCGCGCTCATCACGGCGGTGCTCTTCATCGTCAACATGCTCGTGCGCAACTGGGTCATCCCCATGATCGGGCTCGGCCTCCTCGTGCTCACGTCCATCCTGGTCGGCGGCGTCTACCCCGCGATCGTGCAGCAGTTCCAGGTGCGGCCCAGTGAACTCGTGCGCGAGCAGCCCTACATCGAGCGCAATATCAACGCCACCCGGTCGGCCTACGACATTGCCGACGCGCAGATCCAGGAGTATCCGGGCACGGTGGAGCCACCGACGGAGACTGTCATCGATGCCAACCTCGGCACACTCGAGAACATCCGACTGCTCGACCCGGCTCTGGCATCCCCGACGTACAACCAGCTTCAGCAGATCCGCGCGTACTACTCCTTCAACGACAGTCTCGACGTGGATCGCTATGCGCTCGAAGGTGGCCAGCGCGGGGCGATCGTGGCCGCCCGTGAGATCAACCTCGCGGGCATCCCTGACAGCCAGCGCAACTGGGCCAACGACCACGCTGTCTACACCCATGGCTACGGCTTCGTCTCGGCGTACGACAACACAGCTGACAACTCGGGCCAGCCCGACTTCTTCGAGAGCGATATCCCGCCGGAGGGGCTCCTCGGCATCGAGCAGCCGCGGATCTACTTCGGCGAGATCTCCCCGACCTTCTCGATCGTCGGCGCTCCCGAGGGCACACCGCCGGTCGAGTTGGACTACCCCGACGATGCCAGCCCCACGGGGCAGGTCAACAACACCTACACGGGCAATGGCGGAGTGGCGGTCGGCGGGCTCTTCAATCGCCTGCTCTTCGCCACGAAATTCCAGGACAGCAACATCCTGCTGACCGACCTCATCAACGAGGAGTCACGCATCCTGTGGGATCGCGACCCGCTCACGCGCGTCGAGAAGATCGCGCCGTGGCTGACCCTGGACCAAGATCCCTATCCGGCGGTGGTCAACGGACGGATCGTGTGGCTCGTTGACGGATACACCACCTCCAATGAATACCCCTACTCCTCGCGGGTGTCGCTGAGCGAGGTGACCAGCGACTCGATCACGGTGCGCACCGGTTCGAGCGCGGTGGCACCGCGCGACCAGCTCAACTACGCCCGCAACTCGGTCAAGGCCGTGGTCGATGCCTATGAGGGCACCGTCACGCTCTACGCCTGGGACGAGTCCGATCCGATCCTGCAGACCTGGATGAAGGCCTTCCCCGGCGTCGTCGAGGAGCGCGGCGCTATGCCGCCCGAGATCGAGGCCCATGTGCGCTACCCGCAGGATCTGTTCAAGGTGCAGCGCGTGGTGATGTCGCGCTACCACGTCACGGATCCGGCAACCTTCTACAACGGCACCGACTTCTGGATCGTGCCGTTCGATCCGACGCAGTCGATCCAGCAGTTCCAGCCCCCCTACTACCTGACGCTGCAGATGCCCGGGCAGGTCGGCCCGGCGTTCTCCCTCACGACGACCTTCGCTCCGCAGCGCCGCCCGACCTTGGCTGCGTTCATGGCGGTCGACTCGGCCCCCGGTGACGGCTACGGCACCATCCGCGTGCTGCAGCTGCCGAGCAACACGACCATTCCCGGGCCCACGCAGGTGCAAAACAACTTCGAGTCCGACCCGGAGATCAGCGCCGAACTCTCCCTCCTGCGCCGCGGCGGCTCGGAGGTCAATCTCGGCAACCTTCTCTCGCTGCCCTTCAACGGCGGCCTGCTCTACGTCGAGCCCGTCTACCTCAGGGCGACGCAGGACGGCTACCCGCTGCTGCGCAAGGTGCTGGCGGGCTACGGCGCGAACGTCGCGCTCGAGGACACGCTCGACGAAGCACTCGCCGCCGTCTTCGAGTCCGATCCGCTGCCGACACCCGAGCCGACCCCCGGCCCGAATCCTGATCCGAATCCCGACCCGGGTCCCACGCCGACTCCGACGCCCACTCCCGGCCCATCGGGGGATCCGCTCACCGACCTGCAGACAGCGCTCGCCGATGCTGAGGCGGCCTACGCGCGAGGTCAGGCAGCGCTGGCCGACGGAGACTTCGCGGCGTACGGCCAAGCACAGGCCGATCTGGAGGCCGCCCTGCGTCGGGCGCGCGAAGCCGAGGCACGGCTGACCGGTGACGACGGCGGCCAGCCCGCGTAGTCGCCCCCGCCTGCCCGATAGGGTCGGGACGTGTCCAAGGTCCTTGCCTCGCTCCCCGTCGGTGAGCGCGTCGGTATCGCCTTCTCCGGCGGCCTGGACACCTCCGTCGCCGTCGCGTGGATGCGCAGCAAGGGGGCCGTCCCGTGCACCTACACCGCTGATCTGGGGCAGTACGACGAGCCCGACATCGACAGCGTGCCCGGTCGGGCCCTGGAGTACGGCGCTGAGATAGCCCGTCTCGTGGACTGCAAGGACCTGCTCGTCGAGGAGGGGCTGGCCGCCATCGCCTGCGGCGCCTTCCACATCCGCTCGGGCAATCGGATGTACTTCAACACCACGCCCCTCGGCCGGGCGGTGACGGGCACGCTCCTCGTGCGGGCGATGCTCGACGATGAGGTATCCATCTGGGGCGACGGTTCGACGTACAAGGGCAATGACATCGAGCGGTTCTACCGCTACGGCCTGCTTGCCAACCCGCAGCTTCGGATCTATAAGCCGTGGCTGGACGCCGACTTCGTCGACGAGCTCGGCG
>VGBQ01000070.1 GCA_016870425.1 Actinomycetota bacterium
GGGCATGAGTCCGCGCGGGCCAAGGACCTTGCCCAGTCGACCCACCTTGCCCATGAGGTCAGGGGTGGAGACGGCGGCATCGAAGTCCGTCCAGCCGCCCGCCACGCGCTCGATGAGTTCGTCGCTACCGACCTCGTCAGCGCCCGCGGCACGGGCCTCTTCGGCCTTCTCGCCGGCGGCGAAGACGATGACGCGTGCTGTCTTGCCGGTGCCATGGGGGAGGTTGACGGTGCCGCGGACCATCTGGTCGGCCTTGCGGGGGTCGACGCCCAGGCGCATGGAGACCTCAACAGCCGGGTCGAACTTCGTCTTGGCGGTCTGCTTGGCGATCGCCATGGCCGCCTGAGGGGTGTAGAGGCGATCGACGTCGATCAATTCCATTGCCTGGCGGTATGCCTTGCTGCGCTTCATTGCTGCTCCTGTCGTGATGGAGGTTGTGGTTGACGGGCCGCGCGCGGCCCTCCCACGCCCGCCGCGGCGCGGCGGGAATTCTCGTGACTAATCGCTGACGGTGACGCCCATCTGACGCGCCGTGCCCTCGATGATCTTCATCGCCGCATCGACATCGTTGGCGTTCAGGTCCGGCATCTTGGTCTCCGCGATCTCCCGCACCTGGGCGCGCGTGATAGAGCCGGCGACCTTGGGCGGAGCACCCGATCCCTTGTCCAGTCCAGCCGCCTTGAGGATGAGCCTGGACGCGGGGGGTGTCTTGAGGGTGAAGTCGAAAGAGCGGTCCTCGTAGACAGTGATCTCCACAGGGATCACCTGGCCGCGCTGGTTCTCGGTCGCGGCGTTGTAGGCCTTGCAGAAGTCCATGATGTTGACGCCATGCTGGCCGAGGGCCGGACCCACCGGAGGCGCGGGGTTCGCCTGTCCCGCCTGGATCTGGAGCTTGATCATGCCGGCGATCTTCTTCTTGGGTGCCATGGTCCTGTCCTCGTGTTCAGTTCTTCTGGATCTGGCCGAATGCCAGTTCGACCGGGGTCTCGCGCCCGAAGATCTCAACCAATCCGGTGACCTTCTGCGCTTCGATGTTGATCTCGGAGATCGTGGCGTGCAATGTCGCGAACGGACCGTCAACGACCGTCACGGAATCGCCGACGGAGAAGTCCACGACGCGGACCTCGGTCGGAGCCGCCCCCGCACCCGCACCTGCAGCCGCGGGCGCTCCAGGCTTGCGCTCGGGAGCCGGGGCCAGGATGGCGACGACCTCGTCCAACGACAGCGGCGAAGGCTGGTGGCCGTGTCCTACGAACCCTGTGACGCCCGGGGTGTGCCGGACCGCGCCCCACGACTCATCGGTCAGGTCCATGCGCACGAGCACGTAGCCGGGGAACTTGGTGCGGCGTACCAGCTTGCGCTGACCCTGCTTGATCTCGGTGACCTCTTCCATGGGGACCTCGACCTGGAAGATGTAGTCCTCCATGTTGAGAGAGATGATGCGGGTCTCGAGATTGGACTTCACGCGATTTTCGTAGCCGGCATAGGAATGCACGACGAACCACTCCCCGGCGGCCATCCGCATCTGCTCCCGGAAGGCCTCGACCGGGTCCTCTTCCTCGACTGCCTCGTCGACGGCTTCTTCGACGACAGCCGCGACCACCTCTGCCTCAACCTCGGCTGCGATGACCTCCTCGGCCACGGCCTCATCGATGATCAACTCATCGACGACGTGATCCGCCGAGGTCTCCGAAACGACGTCACCGACGTAGGTATCGGGAGTCACCTCAGCGCCCTCGGTCTGGAAGACGAGGGCGGGCGCCGGTCCGGCGTCAGCGGACTCGGTGGCGGGGAAGTCGGTCACGGGTGTCAGGGCTCCTGCTGCTCAGTACTAAAGAAGATCGGGGATCATCCGAAGATGAAGAGCACCCCTCGGGTGAAGACGTAGTCGTACACGGCCACGATCGCAGCCATGGCGGCGACGAAGACGATGACCACGATGGTGTAGGTGACCAGCTCCTTGCGGGTCGGCCAGATCACCTTGCGGAGTTCGGCCACCACCTGGCGTAGGAACAGCGCAAGCCGCCCAAACAGGGACAACTTGGTGTCACCGCGCGCTTCGCTGCTCATGACCTTCCTGTCGTCGTGCGGGTGGAGCGTGGGTCTGTGCGGTTGGAGCGTGGAGCAGGGCCGGAGGGACTCGAACCCCCAACCACCGGTTTTGGAGACCGGGACTCTACCAATTGAGCTACGGCCCTCAGGCGGCCATCGTCCCTGGGCAGTGCCTGCGGGCAGGCTCAGACAGGGTGGGAGAGCCACCGGCTACGGGAGTCTACGTGGCCCGGTCCGGGCCGGTCCAATCACCCTCCTCGGCCCCCTCCCCGCGGGCAGGGCGCGGCTGGTTGGATTCCCCCATGGCCTCCCGAGTTTCCCGGCGCCTCGCCGCCATCACCGAGTCCGCCACGCTCGCCGTCGACGCGCGGGCCAAGGCCCTCAAGGCCGCCGGGAGACCTGTTGTCGGCTTCGGCGCCGGCGAGCCGGACTTCCCCACTCCGGACTACATCGTGGAAGCGGCTGTCGCCGCCTGCCGTGAGCAGCGCTGGCACCGCTACACCCCCGCGGGCGGCCTCCCGGAGTTGCGCGAGGCAGTGGCCGCGAAGACCCTGCGCGACAGCGGCTACGACGTCAAGGCGAGCCAGGTCCTCATCACGAACGGCGGCAAGCAGGCGCTCTACAACACCTTCGCCGCACTGCTCGACCCCGGCGACGAGGCGATCCTGCCGGCGCCATATTGGACGACGTATCCCGAGGCGATCAAGCTCGCGGGCGGCACGCCTGTCATCGTCGACACCGACGAGTCCAGCGGCTACCGCGCGACCGTGGAGCAGCTCGAGGCAGCGCGCACACCGCGCACCAAGCTGCTCGTCTTCGTGTCGCCCTCCAACCCCACCGGCGCCGTCTACACGCCCGAGCAGGTGGCCGAGATCGGCCGCTGGGCCGCCGAACACGGAATCTGGGTAGTCACCGACGAGATCTACGAGCACCTGGTGTACGGCGATGCGCAGTTCGCGTCGATGCCGATGCTGGTGCCCGAGATCGCCGACACGTGCGTGGTCGTCAATGGTGTCGCCAAGACCTACGCCATGACCGGCTGGCGCGTGGGCTGGATGATCGGCCCCGACGATGTGGTGAAGGCCGCCGGCAATCTTCAGTCGCACGCGACCTCGAATGTCGCCAACGTGTCGCAGGTGGCGGCCCTCGCGGCGGTGTCCGGTGACCTGGCGGCTGTAGAGGAGATGAAGGTCGCCTTCGACCGGCGCCGACACCTCATCGTGGGCCTGCTCTCGGCGATCCCCGGCGTCGAGTGCCCCACGCCCGAGGGGGCGTTCTACGTCTACCCATCGGTCAAGGGCGTCCTCGGCAAGGAGATCCGCGGGCAGCGGCCCGCGTCGTCCGCAGATCTGGCCGGATTGATCCTGGACGAGGCGGAGGTGGCGGTGGTGCCGGGCGAGGCCTTCGGTACGCCGGGCTACCTGCGACTGTCCTACGCGACGAGCGATGCCGACATCGTGGAGGGCGTGGGCCGCATGGCAGCTCTGCTCGGCGAGGCCCGCTAGGCCGACGAGCGTGAATCCGAGTCCAGAGCGCCCAAAACCAGCCTTCTGAGCTCACAATCAGTCCGCGCGCATGTTGCCGCATGCGCTAATCGAGGGAGCAGCCGAGCTGCACCGGCTCGGCCACGAGCTCGATGCCGAAGCGATCGCGCACGCCAGCCCGTATCTCGCGCGCAAGAGAGAGCACATCAGCGGTCGAGGCCGAGCCGCGGTTGGTGATCGCGAGAGTGTGCTTGGTCGACAATCGGGCGGCCCCGCCCTCGGGATAGCCACGCGGGAACCCCGCCTGCTCGACCAGCCACGCAGCGCTGGTCTTGACCAGCCCCGAGGACCCGCTCGCCGGATCCGGGACCTCCGCGTCGACGATGCCCAGGGCCGCGGATGGTTCGGCGGGCCACGCGGGAGCGCCCTCGGGCACCCGGCTCGCCTCGACGATCGGATTGGTGAAGAACGACCCCACGCTCCACGTGTCATGGTCGGCCGGATCCAGCACCATCCCCTTGCCACGCCTCAGGTCCAGCACGGCGGCGCGGACCTCGCTTGCGGAGGCGCGCTCCCCCACCGCCACGCCGAGGCGCGTGGCGAGCTCGGCGTAGCCGATAGGCGCCGACAGCGCGCCGAGCGGGAGTTGGAAGGTCACCGAGAGGACGACGTAGCGACCCGGGTCCGACTTGAAGCGTGAGTTGCGATAGCCGAATCCACAGTCCCCCGCGGCGATCACTTCGGTGCGGGAGGTCTCTCGGTCGTACGCCGTGACGCGGGCGATGGTGTCGGCGACTTCCTGGCCGTAGGCGCCGACGTTCTGGATCGGCGTACCGCCCGTGAGGCCGGGAATCCCGGACAGGGCTTCGAGGCCCGACCACTCGTCGGCCACGGCGCGTGCGACCAAGTCGTCCCACGACTCGCCCGCGGCGACCGTGACCCATGCGCCCGAGCAGGAGTCGACGGACACGTCGATGCCGCGCGTGCGGACGAGCACCACTGTGCCGGGCAGGCCGTCATCGGAGATGACGACGTTGCTGCCCCCGCCCAGGATGGTGATCGGCTCCCCCGCGGCGTCCGCAGCGGCTACGGCTTCGATGAGCTGGGTGTCCGTCTCGGCGACGATCACCCGCCCGGCGGGTCCGCCGGTGCGCAGGGTGGTGAAGCCCGACAGGGGTGGCTCCCCCGACCCACTGGGCCCCATCGCCATCACGGCAGCCGGACGATGGCCCAGGCGTTGCCGAGGACCTTCTGCCCCTCGTGGGTGGCGGTGAGCATGATCTTGGCGCGACCGCCGTCGAGCAGCTCGGTCACTTCGCCGGAGACCTCGATCACCGAGCCCGCGTCATCGTCCGCGACGGGGACGGGACGAGTGAAGCGGACGGAGTACTCCTCGAGCCGGCCGGGATCGCCCAGCCAGTCGGTGACCACGCGCGCTGCCTCGGCCATGGTGAACATGCCGTGCGCGATGACGTCGGGCAGACCGACGGACTTCGCGAAGCGCTCGTTCCAGTGGATGAGGTTGAAGTCGCCCGAGGCGCCGGCGTAACGAACGAGATCGAACCGGCTCACTCGGAAGGTCTGGGCGGGGAGCTTCGTCCCCACGGCGACGGCGCTCATGCCGACTCCTCGGCGGTGCCGCGGGCGACGATCACGGTCGTCGTCGTGACCACATGCTCGCCGGCCTCCGTGGCGAGGTCGACCCTGGTGGTGAGGATGTCGTTGCCCGCAACGGCGCGAATGGCCTCGATCGTGGCCGTGGCCACGAGGGAGTCGCCAGCGACGATGGGTCGCGAGTACGCGAAACGCTGCTCGCCGTGGACGACCCGGGAGTAGTCGAGGCCGAGCTCCGGATCCATCGCCGCCTGACTCGATCCGGCGTACGCGATCACGAAAGCGAAGGTCGGCGGCGCGACCACATCGGCGTAGCCCAGCGCACGCGCGGCATCAACATCGTGGTACGCCGGGTTGGCGTCGCCGATCGCGGTGGCGAACTCGCGCACCTTCTCGCGACCGACGACGTACGGACTCGTGGGCGGATAGGTCCGCCCGACGAGTGCCGTATTGAGCGTCAGCGCGTCTCCTTGTGCATGGTGTGCTTGTTGCACGCGGGGCAGAACTTCGACACCTCGAGGCGGTCCGGATCGTTGCGCCGGTTCTTCTTGGTGATGTAGTTGCGGTTCTTGCACTCCTCGCAGGCCATGGTGATCTTTGGCCTGACGTCGGATGACTTGCTAGCCACGGGGCCCTCCTGTTGTTCGGACGCCGGGGCGCCCTCGGTGCGGCTTGCGCCGCATGTGCGGCTTGCGCCGCGGGTGCGGCCTGCGCCGCGTCGTAGCGGAGGCCGGACTTGAACCGGCGACACAGCGATTATGAGCCGCTTGCTCTGCCAGGCTGAGCTACTCCGCCCCTGGTCTGTGAATCTGGTGGATCAGGTCCTGAACGGACCCGGCCGAGCCCCTTTACGGAATCGAACCGTAGACCTTCTCCTTACCATGGAGACGCTCTGCCGACTGAGCTAAAGGGGCGCGCGAGCGTGAGCCCGCAGCCCCGGAAGCGTACACGGCTCCCCGGCGAGTCCCCCAATCGAGGCCCTGGCTGGCGATGAGGCACCCGGACCGCTTCGATGGGCACATGAGCGAGAAGTGGACCGCGAAGGACATGGCCGATCAGGCCGGCCGCCGCGCGATCGTGACGGGGGCCAACTCCGGGCTGGGATTCGAGACTGCCCTGGCCCTGGCGACCCACGGCGCCGAGGTCACCCTGGCCGTGCGCGACACCGCCAAGGGCGACAGCGCGGCCGCGCAGATCCGCGCTCGTGCCCCGCAGGCGACCCTGGAGGTGCGCCGCCTCGACCTGGCTGACCTGGCGTCCATCGACGAGTTCGCCTGGCTGTGGCGTGAGGCCCACCCCGAGGGACTCGACCTGCTCATCAACAACGCCGGCATCATGGCGATCCCGCGCCGCGAGACCGCCGACGGATTCGAGATGCAGCTCGGCACCAACCACCTCGGCCATTTCGCACTCACGGGGCGACTGCTCGAGGCGATCCGGCCCGACGGCCGCATCGTGACCGTGTCGTCCCAGGCTCATCGGATGGGCCGTATCGACTTCGACGACCTCATGGGCGAGCGGAAGTACGGCGCCTGGCGCGCCTACGGCCAGAGCAAACTTGCCAACCTGCTCTTCATGCGCGCTCTTGCAGAGCGCTTGGAGCGCGCTGGGTCGTCTGTCGCGTCCGTGGCAGCCCACCCCGGCTACGCGAGCACCCACCTGCAGGCCGTGGCACCCGAGATGAAGGGGCGGGGGTGGCAGGTCAAGGTCATGGATGCGGTCAACAAGGTCATGGCGCAGAGCGCCGAGATGGGCGCGCTCCCCACTCTCTTCGCCGCGACGTCACCCGCCGTACGCAGCGGCGACTACGTCGGACCCGACGGCTTCGGAGAGCAGCGTGGCCATCCCAAGCTCGTCGGGATGACGCCCTCCGCTCGCGACGACGCGGTGGCGAACCATCTGTGGACGGTGAGCGAGGAGCTCACGGGCGTGCGCTACCTCGACGACTAGGACGCATCTGCGACCGTTATCGATGCTGAGCGCCGAGCGGAAGTGCCGATAACGGTCGCAAACCGCTAGCCAAGTGAAGGATTGATAACGACCTTCAGGCTCTCCGGGCTCATCGACGTATGCATCGCAAGGTCCGCGTCCGCGAGCCCGAACTCGTGGCTGACGAACTCCTCGAAGGGGTAGCGGTCGGCGTATCGCTCGAGCAACCGCAGCGCTGGGCCGTAGCCGGTCGAGGGGTGATTCGTGAGGCCGACGAGCCGGATGTTCTTGCTGCACACATGGCGATGGACGTTCATGGTGATGTCGCCCGTGTCCGCGAAGTTGCCCATCTCCAGCATCATGCCGCCGCGCTTGAGCATCTCGATGCCCTCGACAAAGGATGCAGGGGTGTTGGCCATGTGGAGCACCACGTCCGCACCCCGCCCGCCGGTCAGGCGCATCACCTCGGCGATGCGCTCCTCGGCCGACGACGTCGTCACGTTGAGAGTGACCTCGGCACCGCAACGCTTGGCGAAGGCCAGGCGATGCTCCGAGAGATCGGTGGCGATGATCTGGCCCGCGCCCATCATGTCGGCCTTGGCGATGTGGAGCAGTCCCAGCGGGCCGGAGCCGATCACCACAACCGAGTCACCGGAGTTGAAGCCCTCCATGGCGTACGACGAGAACTCCTTGACCTTGTCCAGCGACGCTGTGCAGGCCATGAGCTCGGCGAGTACGGCGACCCGCGGCGAGAGGCCGCTGGGCACCTTGTAGACGAAGGTGTCGGGACGCAGGTACATCTGCTCGGCCATGCCTCCGAAGAGATGTGGAGCAGTCGCGGAGGTGAGCGAGTTGCCATAGCACTCGCTGTTCTCACACCAGACGTATCCCATGACGTGCTTGCACTCGTAGCAGTGACCGCACACGACATCGGGACACATCGTCACGCGGTCGCCGACCTTCAGCGGTCGACCATAGAACTCCAGTGTCTCCGCAGTGCCCGGCCCCAACTCGGAGATGACGCCGACGTTCTCATGACCCTGGATGATCGGGAACGGCGTGTCGGTCTCTGCCGGCGTGCCGGCGTACTGCTTGGTCTCGCCGAGGTAGGTGTGCTTGTCGGTGCCGCAGATGCCGGCCATTTCGATCTGCATGAGCGCTGATCCGCTCGGCAGGCTTGGCCAGGGGAAGGACTGCACCTCATAGCGCCCCGGTGCGGTGAGGACGGCGGCGCGGATCCCGGTCATGCCCTCACGCTAGGCGCGAGCCGACCGGATGTCCTGAGTTCAGACAAGCCCCCCGTCGGTCGACTTCCGACTCCCTCTCGACGATGGAACTCTAGGACATGGGCTGCAGGTAGGCGAGAGCCCACGTGCCGTCCGGCATTCGCGCCCATCCGGCATCGGGTAGCGCCCCCGTGGGCAGGACCGTCGGTCCGTCCTCGGTGAATCCCGCGGCATCACCGACGAAGGGCAGCCCGGCAGAGGCTCCACGCGAGGCGAGGAGGCGAGTCCGCCCATCAGGAAGGCACGTGGCGCTCCACGGGAACGCCGCACCCAAGCCGGGAGGCATCACCTGCTCCGTGAAGGCAAGCCCGTCGGAGGACGCGGCGAAAACCGTGGCACCAGGCGCACTCACCCACATCAGCCACTGTTCGCCGCATCGAGAGACAGTGGGGTCATAGACCATGGTCCCGCGGTCCGGACGTGGGCCCGCGTCCGCGACGAACCGCACCCCTAGTGCTGAGCCCGGCCTCGACGTGGCGGAATAGATCTGCGATCGGCCCGGCGTACCCACCGGCTGCATCCAGAAGAGCCGGATGCTCCCATCGGTCATCAGCACGGCGCTTGGGTCGACGCCATTGGCGCCGCCGACATCGGTAGTGAACCCCTCAATCGCCACGCGATAGAACGCCCACTCGCCTGACAGATCACGGAGACCGACCGTCATGACGTTGCGCTGCGCCCAACTCACGAAGTAGGCCAAGAGGCGCCCATCGGGCAGTGCCAGGAGAGAGGGCACACCGGCCTGGTCGATGATTGAGGTGGTCGCGGCAAAGGTCGCAGTGCCGGTCCCTGTGCTAACGGATATGCCGGTCGACCACGGCCCCTGGCCGCTCGCATCTGGCGGCGCCGGTCGCTCGACGCCACGCGTGGCGGCAAAGAGAAGTGACGCGATCTCCTGGTCGTTGCCAGAGTTGGGACTCGGAGTCGGCGTCGGCGATGGATTCGGAGCGGGACGCGGCGTGCGGACCCACACCTTGCCGCGTCCCCTTTTCTTGGTGCAGGTGAAGATCCATTGAGCCGTGACAACCTTCTTACCCAACGTGGTGCAGGGAGCGCCCGGCTTCGGTGCGGCGCCGGCGGGGCTCACCAAGACCACGCTCGCGCCTACGAGCGCGGCGGCCACCAAACTGAGAAGGCCAACGAGGAAGGCACGGCGCATGACAGGAGTCTAGGTTGTGCGCCTCGCGCGGGGTCGAATCGACTCCGCACCTACTTCAGGTGAGGACGCAGTCGCTCGGCGCGGGCCTGCATGCGGTCCCGCTCCTCATGCTGGCCGAGGATCTTCTCCAGCCTGCTTTGGTCCCGAGGCGAGAGCTCACGCCCTTCCGCGAGGGACTTCTCCATGGCGGCGAGGTATTTCTCTTCGGATCGCGGGCGCAAGATGCCGGTCCACAGTCCGTAGACATCGGGCAGGAAGATGGAGTAGATGCTCGCAACCAGCAGCAGAAGAGTGCCGAGGACGAGCAGGCCGAGGAAGGAGTCGGCAAGCACCGGGGGCAGGTTTTCGAACTGCCACGGTACGGCGCCGCTGGAGTAGTACTCCACGGCGTAGATATTGCTGGGCAATTGCCTGTCGGCGAAGTTGGGGAACTCCCCCGGTTGGGAGTACGCCGTCCCGGGGCTGAACTCCGAGGCGAGTTCCTGCACGATCGCGTAGACCGAGGCAGGGCTCAGCCGATCGTTGGCGACGATGGTGACCAGCTGCGCCACGGTGGGCACGGGCTCAGTAGGCAGGGGGGGCGAGAGGGAGAAGGCGCCGTAGGGGATCTCCGCCACCTGGGCTGAGGGCAGGCGGCTGTTGAGGGCACCCGCCTCGGGCACGGGGATCGCGCGGAGCTCCCCTGACGCCAGCGCATCGAGGATGAACGGGCGGGCGTCCTGGGTGTCGGTGCTCTGGACCTCTACCCCGGCCGCCTCGAAGTCCTCACGCGTCGCCGACGTCGGAAGGTAGAGGAATGTGGTGTTGTCGGCCGTGATACCGAACTCCGCCAAGACCGACTCGATAAAGTCCGCACGCACGGACCCGGCGGGCCCCACGTCGATACGACTCCCCCGGATGTCGGCCACAGACGTGATGCTCTGTCCCGCGGGCCAGGTCGCGAAGATGTAGGGAAGTCGATAGACGGTCCCGAGGGAGTCCACCTGCGGGTATGCGGCCGGGTCTACCGACTCGGAGACAAAGGTGACGTCGACGGGGCTGGACGGGTCCGCGAGTAGGTTGATGAGGTCACTCGTCTGATCGGTCACCAGGATCTCGATATCGATTCCGCGCTCCGCGACCCCCTGCGCGATGCGCTCGGCCGATGCGTAGGCGAGCGTCCCTCGCGGGCCGGTGCCCACGGTGATTGTCCGATCGGTGCCGACGGTCGACAGCAGGGCGATGATCACGAAGGCGGCGACCAGTGCGCCGGCGGTGACAAGCAACACCACCGGCCGTCTCCTCACGGCCCGCACTCTACTCAGGGCGGCCGCATCAACCCGGGGGCCGCATCACCATTCCTGATCCCCCCCACCAAGGTGGGGGGGATCAGGTGCGTGGCAGGTAGAGGATTCGAACCTCTGTAGCTTTCGCGACGGATTTACAGTCCGCTCCCATTGGCCGCTCGGGCAACCTGCCGGGCGTCCTATCGTAGACGCCGCCGCCCCCGCGTCATCGGCGGGCAGCGGCGATCGCTGCGGTGAGGCCGTCGGCGACCGGCACCCCCGTCGTGAAGGCAGTTTCCGTCACGGGCACCCCGATGAACGCCGCCCCCGCATCGACCGCGGCCGCGTGGTCCCAGGTGGAGTCTCCGATCATCGTGCAGTCGGCCACGGCGACGCCCAGCCGCCGCGCGGCCACGACCAGACCCTCTCCCGAAGGCTTGGCCGGGATCCGCGGATCCCGGCCAACGATGACCTCGATATGCACACCGTGGTGCGCCAGCGCCTCGCGCGCGACATCCTCGGGTAGCAGCGTCACGACCGCGCGCGGGATCCCCAGAAGCATCTGGTCCAGGGCAGCCAGCCCGGGCATC
>VGBQ01000071.1 GCA_016870425.1 Actinomycetota bacterium
TGAGCACATGGCCTTTGGTCGCGGCGGCCCGCACATGTGCCTGGGCAACTCGCTCGCGCGCATGGAGATCCGGATCATGTTCGAGGACCTCCTATCGCGCATCGACTTCATGGAGCGGACAGGGCCCGTGGAGCGGCTGCGCTCGAACTTCGTCAACGGGATCAAGCGCTTCCCGGTCAAGGTGTCACTGCGGTAACCACTGCGCCGAGTGTCGAGTAGCGGGTGCGAAATCCCGCGATTTCGACCCGCTACTCGACACTCGGCGTGACGGGGCGGGCGGCCCTGGCATCCCGGGCAGACTGGACCTTGGCCGCGAGCCGCTCGGGGTGAGACACGTCCTCTGCGACAACGGTGACGATAAGCCAGTCGTTGACCGCGAGTTTGCCGCGACGAGAGGCGTCCTTGGCCTGAGTCTCCCGGGTGAGGTGGTGCTCCCCGTCGTACTCAATGATGATGCGCTCCTTCTCGTAGACAAGATCCCCTCGTGCGATGAACTGTCCTTGCGCGTCGAAGATGTTCACCTGAGGAGTGGGCGCGGGGAAGCCCCGCTCGTGAAGCAGGATCCGGACGATGGACTCCCGTGGGGATTCAGACCGGGGGTCGATCAGGGGAATCGCCTGCCGAGCTCGCCGGACTCCCCGCTGCCCCTTCATGCGTTGGACGACTTCCTCGATATCGGCTCGCGTGCACAGACCACGGCGTACAAAGTCATCGCCCACCGCAACGAGCCTGGGCAGGGACAACAGGCGCGCCACGTCCACGAAGGTGCGCTGTGGTGTCGTGACAGCCAGACCCTTCGCGCGCGTGATGTCGCGGTCGTCGATGGTACGCCGGCGACAGATCACCTGGGGACGCTGAATGAGCGGATCGTCGGCGCCCACGGTGACCTCGATGTCGGGACTGCGGTCCTCAACCCCCTCCCAGAGAGTGACGGACGTCAGGCTCGAGAAAACCACGGGACGTTGCGCGACCAGATCCAGGGCCTCGCACCGGGCAATGACGCTGTCCTCATCCTCGGGTAGGCGAACTCCGCGGCTGGGCTTCCAATAGCCGCGGGCGAACTGAGTGCGTGTGCGGTCATTGACGAGTCGGGCGCCATGGGGCGCCGGAGGGCTATCCCTCGGCAGAGGTTCCCGTGCAGCAGACATGGATCCACGGTGGCCGCGCCGGTGCTGCGCCGAGTCGAGCCGCTGACTTTTGGGGACATGGGCGATGGAGCGCCCCTGTGCACGAGCGGGCACCGTCGAGTGCCGAGTGTCGAGTAGCGGGCCGAAATCGGTGGATTCCCGGCCCGCTACTCGACACTCGCGGGTGAAGTGGGTCTCAGGACTTCTTGAGCGAGTAGCAGCGGATTGCGGTGTAGCCCGCCACCCACTCGGTCTCATTGGGGCCGTACCAGAAGAACTTCCGGTGACCGAGCTCCTTCTCGCAGAAGCGTGCGGCCCTGTTCTGAAGGCGGTTGCCGGGGAAGGGCTGGTTGGCGAGGGCCGTCATGGGCTTGCGGAAGGTGTAGGTGCCCGTGCCGTAGTCCGTAGTGAAGGTGATGGGCTTGGACAGGGTCGGTGCGCCGGCGATCGACCCCGTGACGGGGATGAGCTCGCCCGGACGATTCGGTCGCTCCTTGCTGGGCACCGACGCTGCGGCGCAGGAGACCCAGTGGTTGCCGGCCTTCCACTGCTTCCCCGTGGGGGTGTACCAGAAGTACCACGTGCGCGTGCCGGGTGCCGCGATGTCGGGACTGGCGACGCCGGCGTAGCGATTGACCTCCGGCTGGCATCGCGCGTCGACCCAGAGCACGAGATCCCGGCTCGACGGTCCCTTGGCTGCGATGTCACGGGGCACGTCAAGCGTGGCGACCGTCTCGACCGTGTGCGGCTCGGCGCAGTCGACAGGTTCACCGGAGTAGGCGCTTTTGCTGCCCTGCGCGTAGGTGTAGTCCCAGCAGGTGCCGGGCGCTGGCGCTGGGGCCTCGACGCGCGGCCCGGGGGGAGCGGCATTCGCCGCGGCCAGCCCGGTCAGGACGCTGGTCGCGAGGGCGGAAGCGGTGAGGGCGGAAGCGGTGAGGGCAGAAGCGGTGAGGGCGGCGGCACGGCGTACATGCATGGGCCCATTGTCACCCGCCGAGCGCGGGGATTCGCGCTGGGTTCACAGGTCGCGCTGGGTTCACAGGTCGACGACGATCCGGTCGAGGAAGGAGTCGACGAGGGCGTGGGCGCGGGCGATGGAGGCGGGCTCCTCCTTGAGGGCCCCGGCGAGGAGCTCATCGGGGTCGAGGCCGTCCCTGAGTGCTTCCTCGACGCCGCCCTCCTCCATCCAGCCGGCTAGGCAGGCGGCCGTGACCTCCGGATGGAACTGCACACCGAGGGACCGGCCGATGACGAAGGCCTGCGAGGCACGCGGGGTGCGGGCGATCTCGACTGCTCCGGGCGGCACGGTGTAGCGGTCGTAGTGCCACTCGAACCACGGGCCGGGGCAGACCAGGTCGGTGTCGTCTGAGTTGATCCACGTGTAGCCGATCTCCGGGCGCGGCCCGGGAGCGACCGTGCCCCCGAGGGTGCGCGCCAGCGCTTGGGCGCCGAAGCAGATGCCGAAGATCGGTACGTCGTGTGCCTGCAGGTCGCGCAGCCAGTCGAGTTCGGGCTTGAGCCAGGTGCCGATCCGATCGTCGTCCCACGCACCCCAGGGGGCGCCCATGGGTACGACGACATCGTGCTCGTGGACCTCGGGGAAGTCGAAGTCGACGTCGGGGGAGAAGAAGCGATCCCGCGGCACCACGATGGCCTCGACGACCTCGAAGCCCCTCTGGGCGAAGCGCTCGGCCACCGGCCCGGGCGGGCTCACATGGTCATGTTGGAGAAACAGGACACGCACGGCGGCATCCTCCCATACGATCCGTTCGTACCCGAACGATCGGAGTCAACCATGGATTCCCACCGGCCGCTTGATCTGGGCGACGTCCGCGCGACCCTGCAGGCCCGCGGCATCGACGTCCTGCGTGTCCTCTACTCCGACGTGCTCGGCATCACCCGCTCCAAGGACATGCTCGTCTCCCAGATGGAGCGGGCCCTCGGCCACGGTCCGACGTTCTGCCAGGGCGTGTGGGTGACGACCACGGGTGGAGACGTGCTCGACGGGCACGGCTCGGTCTCGGACGGCCTGCCCGACCTCGTCACGCAGATCGTCCCGTCGATGATCCGCGACATCCCCTGGGAGCCGGGCGTGGCGTACGTCGTCGCCGATGTCTTCGAGCCCGACGGTTCGGCGCACCCGACCGCGCCGCGCTCTGTCCTGCAGCGCGTCATCGACGGCTACACCGAGCTCGGTCTCACTCCGGTGACCGGCCCGGAGTTGGAGTACTACGTGATGGAGCGGCGCGACGGGGTGTGGGAGCGCACCTTCGACCACAAAGGCCTCGTCTATACGACGGGCGCGATGGTCGACCCGCACGGCTACTTCCTGCACACGCTGCGCATGTGCGACAAGCTTGATATCGGTGCCTTCGCGGGCAACCACGAGTTCTGCCCATCGCAGTATGAGATCAACCTCTGGCATGCCGACGCGATGCTCTCGGCCGATCGGACGTTCATCTTCAAGACCGCGGTGAAGGACATTACTGCTCGCCAGGGTTTCCTCGCGTCCTTCATGGGCAAGCCCTTCAATGACGAGGGGGGCAGCGGCTTCCACGTGCACTTCTCGGTCGAGCGCGACGGTGACAACGTCATGGCCGACGCGAGCGGTGAGCTCACGCCGACAGCCCTGTCGATGATCGCCGGAATCCTCGAGCACGCGCCCGCTCTCTCAGCGCTCACCAACCCGACGGTCAATGCCTTCAAGCGGCTCGGGCCGGACACTCTCGCGCCCTACCGCATCAACTGGGGATTCGACAATCGTTCGACGATGGTGCGGATCCCGCCCGAGCGCGGCAAGGGCACGCGCCTGGAGCTGCGCATCGGCGATGGCGCGGCCAACCCTTACGTCATCAGCGCCGCGGTGCTCGCGGCCGCACTCGACGGCATCCAGCGGGGCCTTACGCCACCCGATGCACTCGAGGGCTGGACCTACGAGGACCCGGCGGCCGAGGTGCTCCCGATGTCGCTCGCGGATGCTCTCGCCGCACTCGACGCCGACGACGTACTCAGGGGCATGCTCGGCAAGACCTTCGTCGACACCTTCGTCACCATGAAGGCCGACGAGATCCGCCGCTACAGCGAAGCGGCGGCCGATCCGTCGACCCGCGAGGTCACCGACTGGGAGGTGCAGGAGTACCTCCTGCACTACTGAGACGGGGGCGGCCACGACTCTCTAGGCTGCGCCCATGAGTCAGGTCGACGCACCGCCCGATCCCGCGGCTGCTGTCGACGCGCGCGCATCCGTGGCGAGCCGCCCGCTCGTCGTCGCGCTCGTGGGACTGTGCCTGCTGGTCGCGGCGGTCTTCGCGTGGGCGGCTTTCGGGCGGGCGCCGCAGACGGTCACGGGTTTTGGCTACGTCGTCCCCGACGGGGGATTCACCGAGGTGGGCACGACCGTGTCCGGCCTGGTGAAGAGTGTCAACGCCGAGCCGGGCCAGCGAGTCAGCACCGGCGAGGAACTTGTCCGCGTCGTGAGCGAGGACGGCGACAGCATCGTCGAGTCCGTGGTGAGCCCGGCGGACGGGGTCGTCGTCGAGGTGGTCGCCCTGCCCGGACGCATCACGGACCCGGGCGATCCCATGGTCTACCTGCAGCCGGATGGCGCGCCCCTCATCGTGAAGGGCTTCATCGCGGCGACGTCGTCGGAGACCATCGCCGTGGGCATGTCGGCATCGGTGTCCCCCGCGGATGCGCCCCGCAAGGCTCAGTACGGCGTCATCCTCGGCAGAGTGTCGGCGATCTCTCCTACCCCGGTGACGGCTGAGCGGATCGGCTTCATCGTGGGTGGCAACACCTCGCTCGTCGACTACTTCCTGTCAGCGGGCCCGGTCATCGAGGTCACCATCGCGATGCAGCAGGATCCCTCGACTCCGTCGGGCTACGCGTGGAGCATCGGTCAGGGGCCCGACATCGAGGTCAGGGCGGGCACGCTGAGCGAGGCCACGGTGATGGTGCGCGACACCCCCGTGATCGGTTGGTTCACGCAGTGAACGCCGGCGCATGAGCCAGGTCGAACGCGTCGTCCGGGCGCTCTCCCGGCACGGCAGGATCGTGTCGGCGGAGGAGATCGAACGTCAGCTCGGAGGCTTCGACGGACTTCCGGCCGAGGCGGCGGGCGACGCCCTGCTGCGCACGTATCGCCTCGCCCCCGATGGTGCGCCGCTCCCCGGCTTCGAGCCCGATCGCACGTCGGTCCAGGTGGTCGTGTCACTGCTCAGGGAGTCGCGCTGGACCGTCGCCTTCGTCCTGGTCGCCGCTCTCATCGGCCTGGTGCCGGCAATCGGGGTCCCGCTGCTCATGCGGCTCTTCGTTGATCGCTACATCGTCGCCCAGGACACCACGTGGGGCGCCGCGATCCTGCTCGCGGTCATTGGCGCGGCCGTGATCGCTGCGACGGTCGTCGCGCTGCAGTCCGCCGTACTGGAGCGGCTGACCGTGCGACTGACCCGCACCGGCAGCGTGGGCTTCGTGTGGAGCACACTCACCATGTGCGTGCCGAGGCTCCAGGCCTACGGGACCGGCTATGTCATCGCCCGCCGCGTGGCGGTGCACAACTACTCCTACCAGGGCGGTGTTCGACTGCCGCAGGCGCTGGTGAACTCGCTCACGGCCGTCGTCTTCCTCGTCATGATCTTCCTCTTGGACACGGTCATGGGAGTGGCGGCTATCGTCATCGTGGTCGCGTCACTGCTCATCTCGCGGGTGGTTCTCGCCCGCCGCAACCCCGTCCAGCGGAGCTTCAGCAACGATCGCGTGAGGTTGACCGGCTTCACCTCGGATGTCGTTACCTCGGCGGAGTCGATCAAGGCCGCAGCCTGGGAGCAGTTCGCCTTCTCGCGATGGGCCGAGACGCGCCAGCGCATGTCTGGCTCGAGCACCCGCCTGGGTGTCGCCGACCAGCAGGTGACACTCGTGCCGATTCTCGCGCAGACAGTCGGCCTCGGCGTCTTCCTGGCGATTGGAGTCGCCCAGGTCTTCGCGGGCACGGTGAGCCTGGGCACCGTCGTGGCGGCACAGGCCTACATGGTGTCCCTGCTGACGACAGCCGGGATGCTCGTGCTCCTCGGCGTGATCCTGCAGGAGCTCGCTAGCGCACACCGGCAGTTCGGTCCCGTGCTGCGCGAGCCCATGGATCCGGAGATGCTCACCGTCACGACCATGGAGCCGCGCGACTCGGGTGACCCCCCGCGACTGACCGGCGCACTCTCTCTCCGTCGGGTGTCCTTCGGATACGACCCCGAGGCTGCCCCACTCCTGGTGGATCTGTCTCTCGAGGTCGCCGCGGCGCGCCGCATCGCCCTTGTCGGGCCCAGTGGCAGCGGCAAGACGACAATCGCCAAGCTCATCGTCGGCGAATTGCGGCCGTGGTCGGGCTTCGTCACCTTGGATGATGTGCCACGGCTCGGCATCCCGCGGGAGCGTCGCACGCGCGATGTCGCCTACGTCCCGCAGACGTCGGTGCTCTTTCCCGGCACGATCCGCGACAACCTCACGCTGTGGGACGACTCGCACGAGATCGATGCGTTGGAGCGGGCCGCACGCGACGCCTGCATTGCCGACACGATCCTCGGCAGGCCCGGCGGGTTCTTCCACGAGGTCACGTCAGCCGACGGGGGATTCAGCGGGGGCGAGATGCAGCGCCTCGCAATCGCGCGAGCCCTTGTCGACGACCCTCGCATCATCGTGCTCGACGAGGCCACGAGTGCCCTCGATCCCGTGGTCGAGGCCGAGGTGGAGGCCCGCCTGAGAGCGCGCGGGGTGACCGCGATCGTTATCGCGCACCGCCTCAGCACGATCCGCGATGCCGATGAGATTCTCGTGGTCGACGGAGGGCGCATCGTCCAGCGCGGGCCCTTTGCCGAACTGGTGCGCGAGGGACTCTTCGCGGAGTTGGTCCATGGCTGACGATCGGGACACGTCTTTGGACGACGCCATCGACATGATGGCCAGCGCCGGCACATCCGAGGAGCGGCTCGCGCGTGCGCAGCGTTTCCGCTCGCCACTGGTCGATGCCTTCTCCATCGCTCTGGCGACCATCGAGGACGAGGCTCGCGCTGCCGACCCGCAGGTGGAGCGGCACCTCTCCGCCCTCGATGCGACCGCTGCGGCCTCGGGGGTGATGACATCAGCAGTGCCGGGCGAGGCACGGTGGTGGACATCGCTGCCCGGCCCGGCGGTCGCGCAGGATGGCGAGCGGGCCGAGGCGATCCTGCCCCGCGGAGGCGGCGCACTCGCCGTGGAGGGAGGCTCCCGCGCTCGCACACGCATCGGCAGGGAGGGACCCGCGGGAGAGGTCGTCGTCATCACCGGCCCGCTGCCCGCGGGTGCGTCGTGGCGATCGCTCGTGTGGTGGTCTGTGAGTCGTCGGCGTTCCCAGGTCGTGGCGATGGTCGTGCTCTCACTGCTGGGAGGCCTTGTCGGCCTGCTCCTGCCCCTCGCAACCGCCGCGCTCTTCGGCTACGCGGTTCCCACGGGCAGCACGAGCATGGCTGCTGCCATCCTCCTCGCGTTCGCCCTCGGCAGCGCGGGGGGTGCCCTTCTCATCCTGGCGCGCAACATCCTCATCATCCGCGTGCGCGATGCGAGCGATGCGCGCATGTCCCCCGGGATCATGTCGCACCTCCTGCGCCTTCCCATGCCCTTCTTCCGGCGCACCTCCTCCGGTGACATCCTCAACCGGGCCCTCACCGTCGAGAGTGCACGCGAGGTCGCGAACGACGGCGTGCTCGCCCTGGTGCTGAGCTCTGCCTTCGGATTGGTCAACCTGGTCTTCCTCTTCGCGATTGATGTCTCCCTGGGCATCGTGATGTCACTGGCCATCGCGGTCATCGTGGTCATCGTGGGGCTCGCGCAGCGTCGGTCCCGTCACTTCCACCAGCGCTTGCTCCAGGAGCGCAGCGACGCCGATGCCCATCTGATGTCCCTCATCCAGGCCATCGTTCCCATCCGGGTCAACGGCGCCGAGTCGCGCGCCCTCGCAAGTTGGACAGGTTGGGCGGCACCCGCGATCAGCACCCTCGGTCGGCGACTGGTTGCCAACAACTTTTCGCAACCTGTCCTGGTCGCGGCACCGATTGCCATGAACGTCGTCCTGATCCTGGCCGTGATCGGCGAGGGACTTGCCTTCACGGCCGCGGCGTTCATGAGCGCGTACGTCGCGGTGGTGCAGCTCACGATTGCCGTGGGGCTGCTGACACAGAACCTGTGGATGCTCAATGAGATCGGCCCGACGCTCGAGCGCATGGTGCCGATCACATCCACTCCCGTGGAGCGCCCGGGCCCGACGCGCGCACCCGGCGCACTGCAGGGACGCATCCAGCTCACCGACATCGTCTTTGGCTACGACCCCGACCAGCCGCCACTGCTCGATGGCGTGAGCATCAGCGTCGAGCCGGGTGAGTTCGTCGCGGTCGTGGGCCCGTCGGGGTCGGGCAAGTCCACGGTGATGCGCTTGCTCCTCGGCTTCGAGACACCGTGGAGCGGGGTGGTGTCGTACGACGGCCAGGACCTGGCCGATCTCGATGTTGCGGCGGTGCGCCGGCAGATGGGCACCGTCCTGCAGGCCTCCGTGCCCTTCGGGTCGACGTACCGCGAGTGCATCTGCGGCCCGCTGCAGATCGACGATGACCGTCTCTGGCAGGTGATCGCCGAGTCCGGACTGCAGACCGAGGTGCGCGAACGCGGCCTTGACGCACCCATCGGCGATCGCGGTGGTGGGATCTCCGGTGGGCAGCGTCAACGCCTCATGATTGCGCGTGCCCTCGTGAGCGATCCGCGCGTCATCCTGCTCGACGAGGCGACCAGTGCGCTTGACAACCTCACGCAAGACATCGTCATGCGCTCAATCCTCGGCCGTCCGGTGACGCGGATCGCCATCGCGCATCGGCTCACCACGGTCGAGCGTGCCGACCGCATCCTCGTGGTGTCGTCGGGACGCATCGTGGAGGAAGGCTCGCCCTCGGAGCTGCTCGCGAGCGGCGGACACTTCGCGCGGCTCGCGGCACGCCAGGAGTTCTAGCGTCTGCCGAGTGCGTCCAGGACAGCGATAAGGGTGCGCGGGCTGGCGATTCGCAATCCGTGCACGGTGTGACTGCGCAGAGCCGCGTCTCCGGTGACAAGGCAGTCCGCGCGCGAGGCCACCGCAAGATCGCTGAGGTAGCGGTCCAGGGCGAACTCGAAGACCTCGAAGTCCTTCATGTCCTTGCGGTCCGCGTAGACGCGCGCGCCGCTCAGGAGGTCCTCGTCGACGTCGATGGTCGTCTTCGCCTTGGCCATGCGAAGAGAACAGCATCAAAGAAGAAAAACGGAAAGACGTCAGACCGGCTTCGAGCGGTCCTCGAGCAACGTGCCGCCGGCGAAGGTCACGCCGACCTCGCGGTGGTAGCCGCCGATCACCTCGCGCACGGGCAGGAGCGAGGCGGGCTGGTCCCACTCGGAGTCGTGCAGGGTGAGTTCGGCGTCGCCGCGCCACGGCTGGCCGAGGTCCGCGTCGCGGCCACCCATCGTGACGATCTGGTCCAGGCTGAGTGCACCGCCCGCGATGCTGGGCATTTGACGGTGATGCAGCATCGGCAGGGCGTTGACAAATCCGTTGGTGTCACTCGGCTCGCGCAGCGTGACCTTCGCTGTCGCCAGGCGATGGTCGTACGCCGCAAGCGTCGCGCCGAAGGTGCCGCCAGGTGCGACGCGCGGCGCCGCCCTGCCATGGTTCATCGCCCGCGTGACGTAGATGCTGCCGAGCTTCTTGGGGTAGCCCTGGAACCACCCGCGCCCGATCGCGAAGTCCGTCGTCACCCAGATGAGCACGCATCGGCTGTACGTCGTCCCGGCGTATGAGCACCGCACGACCGCGAAGGTCTCGAGGTACTGCGAGCGCGAGGGATCGAGCAGCTCGCGGCCCTCGGCGCTGCAGGACTGCCAGTCGGCCCAGATGAAGGCGACCGCCCCCGGGTCCTCGGGCGCGAGGTCCACGTCGGGCGGCAGCAGGGCGCGCACCTTCTCGACGTCGGTGCGGTACTCGACCGTGAGCAGGGTGCCCGAGTAGTGCCAGGGCATCTCCGGCACGAGGGCGGAGCCGCCGTCGGGGGTGTAGGGAGGGAGGAATCCGGCCACGGGTGGAGGCTATCGGACTGTCGTTCGGGCCCGAACCAATTTGGCGAATGTGCTTGACCTACCCGCGGGTATGCGTCACCCTCGCGTTCATTCGGGGCCCAATGATCACGGCCCCTCGATCGGAGGCATCTGACATGGCCGATCTGCAGCCGGCTCCCGCCGAGACCCCCGAGACCTCCCTGCGCAAGGGCCGGATCGGCGTACTCGGGATCGTGTTCTTCGTCATCGCGGCGGCGGCACCCCTGGTGGGGATGACCGGCGCCGTGCCGGTCGCCATCGTCCTGGGCAATGGCGCGGGCGTGCCCGGCGCCTACCTCGCGGTGGCGATCATCCTGCTGCTCTTCAGCGTCGGCTACTCGGCGATGAGCCAGCACGTCACCAACGCGGGCGCGTTCTTCGCCTACGTCGGCCGTGGCCTGGGCATCAATGTCGGCGTCGGCTCGGCGTTCGTCTCCCTGGTGGCCTATCTCGCGATCCAACTCGCGATCTTCGGCTTCTTCGGAGCGGTGATGGCTGGGCAGATGAATGCGCAGTTCGGGCTCGACCTGCCCTGGTGGGCGTGGGTCTTCATCGCGTGGGCGCTCGTGCTCATCCTCTCGGTGCTGTCGGTCGATGTCGGCGCGAAGGTACTCGGCGTGCTGCTGACCCTGGAGCTCCTCGCCCTCGTCATCACCGCGATCGCGGTCTTCGTCAAGGGTGGCCCTGAGCCCATTGATGTCGCGGCTTCCTTCTCACCCACGGCGGTCCTCGCCGGGGGCATTGCTGGCACGGCGGGCATCGCCCTCGCCTTCGCCTTCGCCTCCTACATCGGCTTCGAGGCGACGGCGATCTACGGCGAGGAGTCGCGCGAGCCCAAGAAGACCGTGCCGCGGGCCACCTACACCGCGATCATCCTCATCGGTGTCGTCTTCGCCTTCGTCACCTTCGCCATGGTCACTGCGCTCGGCTCACAGACGGTCATCGACCAGGTGCTTGCTCGCTCGACGGTCGATGACATCCCGCTACTCGACCCGGCCGCCGTGCTCTTCTCCATCGCTGCGGAGTACGTCGGGGAGTGGATGGCCACGGTGATGAGCTGGCTGGTG
>VGBQ01000072.1 GCA_016870425.1 Actinomycetota bacterium
ACGAGCTCGGGCATCTCGCCGGGCCAGCGCGACAGGCCGTTGCCCAGGCCGTGCGTCAGGGACGCCGCGACAAAGCCCCCGTTGCGCCCCGACGCGCCCTCGGCGATCCGCTGGCTCTCAAGGAGCACCACCGACCAGTCGGGGAAGCGTCGGCGGGCCTCGTAGGCGGTCCACAGTCCGCTGAGTCCACCACCGATGACCACGAGGTCGGCCGCGATGTCGTCGGTGAGCGCGGGTCGGGCGACCGGTCGGGCCGGAGAGTCGAGCCAAAACGGCCGGTGCACGACGTCGGACAGCGCGGCCCGTGCCGGGGCGGAGACGGTGTCAGGGAAGGGCATGTGGATCAGCCGGCTGCGGCGCTCTCCATCTTGCGCCGCCTCCGCGAGCCGATGACCTGTGCGGAGACGACCGTGATGAGGGCGATGACGAAGACGAGCGTCGCCAGCGCATTGACCTGCACTGGGATACCCCGCTGAGCGGCGCCCCAGATGTAGATGGGGAAGGTGACGAGTGTGCCCGCGTTGAAGGCACTGATGATGTAGTCGTCGAAGGACAGGCTGAAGCCCAGGAGCGCCGCGCCGAGGATGCCCGGGAGCACCAGCGGGAAGGTGACATAGCGGAAGGTCGCGCGCGGATCGGCGTAGAGATCGCGCGCGGCCTCCTCCAGGCGCGGGTCCATGCCCTGCAGGCGCGCCTTCACCGTGACGACGACGAAGCTGATGATGAACATGATGTGCGCGATGGTGACGGTCCAAAAGCCCAGCGGGAAGGCGAGGTTGAGGAAGAGTGCGAGGAGGCTCGAGCCAAGCACCACCTCCGGAGTCGCCATGGGGAGGAAGATGAGGAGGTTCGTCGTCGACCGGCCGCGGAAGCGGTAGCGCACGAGCGCAAAGGCGATCATGGTCCCGAAGATCGTCCCGAGGATCGTGGCGAGGATGCCGATCTGGATGCTCGTGACGAAGGATCCGCACACACCGGGCACGCCGCAGATGTTCTGCCACGCCTCGAGGGAGAACTGGTTCCACGCGACGTTGAACTTGCCTTCAGGCTTGTTGAAGCTGAGGATCGCCACCACGGCGATGGGCACGAAGAGATAGACGAGCACGAGGATGCCGATGATGGGGATGAGGTTCTTGCGCAGCCAACGCATCAGACCAGATCCTCCGTGCCAGCCCGCCGGATGTAGACGAAGACAACAGCCAGGATGATGGCCATGAGGATGAAGGACAGTGCACTGGCGATCGGGTAGTCGCGGAACTGCAGGAAGTTGGTCTGGATCGCATTGCCGACCATGCGGTCGCTGGGCGCGCCGAGCAGCGTCGCATTGATGTAGTCACCTGACGCCGGGATGAAGGTGAGCAGTGTGCCCGCCACCACGCCCGGGAGGCTAAGCGGCCAGATCACCTTGCGGAATCCGGTAAAGGGCGACGCATAGAGGTCGCTCGCTGCCTCGATCAGACGCGGATCGATGCGCTCGAGGGCGGCGTAGAGGGGAAGGATCATGAAGGGCAGGAAGTTGTAGGTCAGGCCCAGCACCACCGCGATCGGCGTGTTGAGAATGCGATTCTCGGGCAGTAGGTGCAGTGCATTGAAGAAACTCGTGATGAAGCCTTCGTCCGCGAGGATGGTGCGCCATGCATAGGTCCGCAGGAGGAAGGACGCGAAGAACGGCGCCACCACGAGAACGAGGAGAAGTGCCCGCCACCTGCCCGCGCGGAAGGCGATGAAGTAGGCCAGGGGGTAGGCAATGACGAGCGCGAGCACGGTCGCGATGCCCGAGTAGATGAACGACTTGATGAAGACGGGCCAGTACTCCTGCAAGGCAGTGAGGTAGTTGCCCACCTGGAAGGCCGGCTGGTAGACCCCGGCCCGGTCTGTGGGCGCCTGGAGGCTCGTGAAGAACAGCGAGACCAGCGGGACGACGAAGAAGATCCCCAGCCACGCGAGGCCGGGGATGAGCAGGAGGTACGCCGTGCGCGGTCGGCGCTGTGCCGCTGCGCCGGAGACGACGACCGCGGAGCCGCCAGCGGTGGGGGCGAGCGCCGGCACCTCAGGCCGCCGCCGGGACGTCGAGCCCGAAGGTGTGCTCCGGCGCCCAGTGGACGATCACCTCGTCGCCGGGGCGCAGGATGTCTGCCGACCTGTTCTGCTCGAAGACCATCCACTCATCGCCCCAGCTCGTCATCACGAGGTACTGGGTCGAGACGCCGGTGAACGACGCGTCCGTCACCTTGCCGGTGACGCGATTGTGGCGGTCCGGCACCGCTGCGCCCGATGCGACGATCGCGAGCTTCTCCGGGCGCACGCCCACGAGGATGGCGCCATCGGTGCGCGTGGATCGGGCCGATGGCAGCGTGAAGGACGCGCCGTACGCCGACACGACCAGGTCATCGCCCGACTTCCCCGCCACTGACCCCTCAACCGTGTTGGACTGGCCGAGGAAGTTGGCCACGAAGGCCGTGCGAGGCAACTCGTAGATCTCCACCGGCGGCCCCATCTGCTCGATGCGGCCCCTGTTCATCACCGCGACCGTGTCGGCCATCGTCATGGCCTCCTCCTGATCGTGGGTGACGTGGACGAAGGTCGTGCCCACCTCGGTTTGGATGCGCTTGAGCTCGATCTGCATCTGGCGGCGGAGCTTCAGGTCGAGTGCACCGAGGGGCTCGTCGAGTAGGAGCACCCCGGGCTGGTTGATGAGCGCACGGGCCACGGCCACGCGCTGCTGCTGGCCGCCGGAGAGCTGGGCCGGCTTGCGTCGCGCCATGGGCCCGAGCTCGACGAGGTCGAGCATCTGGGTGACCGGCCCGGTCACGTCCTTGATCCTGCGGCGCCTCAGACCGAACGCGACGTTCTCGAAGATATCCAGGTGCGGGAAGAGGGCGTAGGACTGGAAGACCGTGTTGACGTGCCTCTTGTAGGACTTCTCGTTGGTGATGTCCGTCGATCCCAGCAGGATCTGGCCACCCGTCGGGTCCTCCAGGCCCGCCACCATGCGCAGGGTCGTCGTCTTGCCGCAGCCCGCGGGGATGGTGAGCGTGAGGTCGTCGACGGCCACGAAATCGCCGAAGGACTTCACGAGGTTGACCAGGTGCAGGTCCTGCACGCTGTCGGTTGCCGCCACGAGCTCTCCTCTCGACCGGCTCGGCAGCCTACGCTCCCGGACCTAGAAGCCGATGGCCTTCTGGAACTCTCGCTGGTAGGCCACGTCCTGCTCGGGGGTGAGGGTCATGAAGACGTAGGAATTGTCGAGGGTGGCCTGGTCGGGGAAGATCCACTGGTTGTCGACCAGCGAGGGATCGATGCCGGCCATCGCCTCCTTGGCGCCAGCGACCGGCGAGATGTACTGCACGTAGGCCGCCACCTCAGCCGCAACGACCGGGTCGTAGTAGTAGTTCATCACCGTCTCGGCGTTCTTCTTGTGGGTGGCCACGGAGGGGATGAGCATGTTGTCGGTCCAGAGCATGCCGCCCGTCTCCGGCAGACCCACGCCGAAGTCATCGCCGAGCTGGAACATGTCACCCGACCAGCCGATGACAGCGATGACGTCGCCCGTCTCCAGTGCAGCGACATAGTCGTTGCCGGACACCTGGCGGACCTGGCCGCTGTCGATCTGCGACTGGAGCTCAGCCACGGCGGCCTGGTACTGGTCATCGGTGAAGTTGGACGGGTCCGCGCCCTGCCACGCCATGATGATCCCCATCGTGTCGCGCATCTCGGAGAGCAGGGTGATGCGGCCCTTGAGCTTGGGGTCCCAGAGCTGGTCCAGCGACGTGAGTGTGTCCGTCCCGAGCGTCTCCTGGAGCAGAGCCTTGTTCCAGCCGAAGGCCCCGAAGCCGGAGAACCACGGCAGGGTGTAGTCGCGGTTGGGATCGAAGGACACGCCCTGGTACGCCGGGGCGAGGTTGGCCGCGTTAGGGATGATCGCCTTGTCCAGCGGGGCAGCGAAGCCGCTCTGGATCCACAGGGCCGCCATCCAGTCGGTGAGCACAACAATGTCGCGATCAATCGACTGGCCCGACTCGAGTTGGGCTCGCACCTTGGCGAAGAACTCGTTGTTGTCGTTGACGTCCTCGGTGTAGTTGACCGCGATGCCGGTGCCGTCGGTGAACGCCTTGAGCGTGGGGTACTCCCCCGTCTCGTCATTGACGTCGATGTAGAGGGGCCAGTTGGCCCAGTTGACGAACTTCTCCGAGTCGGACATGTCCGTCGCCATCGTGGGCGACGGGGCCGCGCTGGAGGACTCGCTCGACCCACCCCCACCGGCGCCGCAGGCTGCCGCGGTGGCCGCCACGCCCGTGATGCCCGCGACCTGGAGGAGCCGGCGGCGGGATAGGCTGGCCTGCTGCATGCGCACGATGGCGGCGGCCTGGGGTGAGAGCGGGCGCTTCGTCATGGTGACTCCTCGTTGCGTGATGTGGGTGGATGGATGCTAACGGGTCTCGGGCGTGCGGTCGGCGAAGATCGTGCGGTGCCATTCCTTGCGCACATCGCCCGAAATGTCCCAGGAGACGTGCTTGACGACGGTGTACTCCTCCAGGGAGTACTTCGACATGTCCTTGCCGAAGCCTGACTGCTTCATGCCGCCGTGGGGCATCTCGCTCACGATCGGGATGTGGTCGTTGACCCAGACAGTGCCCGCGCGGATGGCGCGCTGAGCTGTCTGGGCGCGATAGACGTCGCGCGTCCACACTGATGCTGCCAGGCCGTACCGGATGTCATTGGCCAGCGTGAGCCCCTCGTCGTCGGAGTCGAAGGGCAGGGCGACGAGGACGGGACCGAAGATCTCGTCCTGGACGATCTCGGCGTCCTGGGAGGCCCCTGTGACAAGGGTGGGCGCGTAGTAGGCGCCCTTAGCCAGTTCGCCTCCGGGCACCTCGCCGCCGGTGACGACGGTCGCGCCCGACCCCCTCGCGCGGTCGACGAAGCCGGCGACGCGGTCGCGCTGGGCGAAGGTGACGAGCGGGCCCAGGTCGGTGTCCGGGTCGCGCGGGTCGCCCACTCGGATCCGGCCGAGCACCTCCGCCACACCCTCGACGATCGCGTCGAAGACAGGACGCTGGGCGTAGATGCGCGTGGCCGCGGTGCAGTCCTGGCCAGCGTTGATGAGGGCGCCAGCGACAGCCCCCTGGATGGCCGCCTCGATGTCGGCGTCGTCGTACACGACGAAAGGTGCCTTGCCGCCGAGTTCGAGGTGCACCCGCGCAGCGCGACCCGCGGCGATCTCCATCACGCGGCGCCCCACGGGCGTGGAGCCGGTGAAGGACACCATGGCCACGTCGGGATGGCCGACGAGAGCTTCACCGGCCTCCGGGCCGCGCCCAATGATCACGTTGAGTACGCCGGCGGGGATCCCGGCGGCCGCGGCGTCCTCGGCGAGCATCAGCGTGGTGAGCGGGGTGATCTCCGCGGGCTTGAGCACGATGGTGTTGCCCGCGGCAAGCGCCGGCAGGACCTTCCACATGGCCATCTGGAGGGGGTAGTTCCAGGGTGCGATGGAGCCCACGACACCGACCGGCTCACGGCGGATGACGGATGTATGGGTTGCGTCGTACTCCCCCGAGGCGAGCCCCTCGAGCTGGCGTGCGGCGCCAGCGAAGAAGATGGCGTTGTCGATGCTGCCGGGGACGTCGAACTCGGTAGCCAGGCGCAGGGTCTTGCCTGTCTGCCGGGACTCCACCTCGGCGTACTCACTGGCCCGGGCCGCCACGCGCTCGGCCATGGCGAGGAGGGCTGCCCCGCGCTCCCCGGGGGTTGCGCTCGCCCATGCGGGAAAGGCACGCTGCGCGGCAGCCACGGCGTCGCCAACCTCCGAGGCGCCGGCGAGGCCGACAGCCTGCACCACCGTGCCGTCGGCGGGGTCGATCACGTCGAAGGCCCCGGCCGAGCCCCCGACGAGGGTCGCGCCGTCCACGAAGCCCGCGATCACCGCACCTCCCGTTGCCTGCCGTCCTTGATCCGGACACAGTAGCCGCCCGACCCCGGACCGACAGCCGGACCGGCCATGGCGATGCCCGACCGTGATGCGAGACCGATTCGCCCGGTCTCGGTCGCCCCGAGCCGGCCCGGGGCTAGGGTGGGTGGTCGCTCCGGACTGACCGGAGCCTCGGACGCGTCCGAGGGGTAGCAGGGGGTGCCATGACCGTCGTTCGGGCGGCGCTCGTCCAGACCAACTGGACCGGCGACAAGGAGTCCATGATCGTCGCGCACGAGGACTATGCGCGCCAGGCGGCCGCCCAGGGGGCGAAGGTCATGTGCTTCCAAGAGCTCTTCTACGGGCCCTACTTCTGCCAGGTGCAGGACGCGAAGTACTACGAGTACGCCGAGAGCATCCCCGGACCCACGACCGAGCGCTTCCAGGCTCTCGCCGCCGAGCTCGGCATGGTGCTCGTGCTGCCGATGTACGAGGAGGAGCAGCCCGGCATCCTCTACAACACCGCTGCGGTCGTCGATGCCGATGGCACGTACCTCGGCAAGTACCGCAAGAACCACATCCCGCAGGTCAAGGGCTTCTGGGAGAAGTTCTACTTCCGTCCCGGCAACCTCGGCTACCCCGTCTTCCAGACCTCGGTGGGTCCGGTCGGTGTCTACATCTGCTACGACCGCCACTTCCCCGAGGGCTGGCGTGCACTCGGACTCAACGGCGCGCAGATCGTCTTCAATCCTTCAGCCACGCACCGCGGTCTCTCGGCGTACCTGTGGAAGCTCGAGCAGCCCGCCTCGGCCGTCGCGAACGAGTACTTCGTCGGCGCCATCAACCGTGTCGGCATCGAGGCGGAGATCGGCGACAACGACTTCTACGGCACGAGCTACTTCGTCGATCCGGAGGGCAAGTTCGTCGGCGATCCTGCGGACCCCTACCAGCCGGAGCTCGTCGTGCGCGACCTCGACATGGACCTGCTGGCCGAGGTCCGCAATCGCTGGGCGTTCTACCGCGACCGTCGCCCGGATGCCTACGGCGACCTCACCCGGGCCTGAGCCCCCCGAGTCCGAAGGAGGTTGAGATGAAGACCCTGATCCGCAACGGCTCCGTCGTCACTCCCCAGGGAGTGCACATGATGGACGTGCTCGTCGAGGGCGAGACGATTGCCGCCCTGTTTGCCCCGGGGCCCACCAGCGACGACCTTGCCGGCTCCGTCGTTCGAGTCATCGACGCCCAGGGCAAATACGTCATCCCCGGCGGCATCGACGCCCACACTCACATGGAGTTGCCCTTCGGGGGCACCTTCGCCTCGGACACCTTCGAGACCGGCACCCGCGCCGCCGCCTGGGGCGGCACGACGACGATCATCGACTTCGCCGTGCAGCGCTACGGCGAGCGCGTGCAGGACGGGCTCGCTGCATGGCATGAGAAGGCAAGTGGCAACTGCTTCATCGACTACGGCTTCCACCAGATCATCGGCGGAGTCGACGACGACTCCCTCAAGGCCATGGATGAGCTCATTGATGAGGGCGTCACCAGCTTCAAGCTCTTCATGGCCTATCCGGGGGTGTTCTACAGCGACGACGGTCAGATCCTGCGCGCGATGCAGCAGGCCAAGAACAACGGTTCGATGATCATGATGCACGCGGAGAACGGCATCGCCATCGACGTGCTCGTCGCCCAGGCACTCGCGCGTGGCGAGACCGCGCCGATCAACCACGGACTGACGCGCCCGTGGGAGACCGAGCAGGAGGCGACGCATCGCGCGATCATGCTCGCGCGCATCACCGGTGCGCCCCTCTACATCGTGCACATGTCCGCGAAGCAGGCGGTGCACACCGTTCAGGAGGCGCGCGACCTGGGCCTGAATGTCTTCGGCGAGACATGCCCGCAGTACCTCTACCTCTCCCTCGAGGAGCAGCTCGGCGCCCCGGGATTCGAGGGAGCCAAGTGGGTGTGCTCCACGCCGCTGCGCGCGAAGGCCGAGGGTCACCAGGACGAACTCTGGCGCTACCTGCGCACCAACGACCTGTCCATCGTGGCCACCGACCACTGCCCCTTCTGCTTCAAGGAGCAAAAGGAGCTCGGCATCGGCGACTTCTCCAAGATCCCCAACGGCATCGGCTCGGTCGAGCACCGCATGGACCTCATCTACCAGGGGGTGGTCGAAGGCCAGCTCACCCTCGAGCGCTGGGTGGAGATCACCTCGACTACGCCGGCCCGCATGTTCGGCCTCTACCCCCAGAAGGGCGCCATCGCACCGGGGTCGGACGCCGACATCGTGGTCTACGACCCGAACGGCCACACCAGTATCGGCATCGACAAGACCCACCACATGAACATGGACCACAGTGCCTGGGAGGGCTACGAGACCGACGGCCACGTCGACCTCGTCATGTCACGCGGTGAGGTCCTCGTCGACGAGAAGGGCTTCCACGGGACCAAGGGGCACGGTCGCTACCTCAAGCGCAGCCTGTCCCAGTACCTGATCTGAACCTCACCTGATCACTCACGACGAAGCGAGCGGAGCAGCACGTGTACCAGATCGATCACTGGATCAGCGGACAGCGCGTCGCCGGGGCCTCCGGCAAGACGGGCCCGGTCTTCAATCCCGCGACCGGCCAGCAGCAGGGCGAGGTCGCGCTAGCAAGTGTCGCCGAGGTCGACGCAGCCGTCGCGGTGGCCAAGGAAGCCTTCGCCACGTGGCGCTCGTCGTCGCTGTCCAAGCGCGCCGACATCCTCTTCGCCTTCCGGCAGATCGTGCACTCCCGTCGTGACGAGATCGCCAACCTCGTCTCCCAGGAGCACGGCAAGGTGCCCTCCGATGCCGCGGGCGAACTCGCGCGCGGCCTGGAGAACATCGAGTTCGCCTGCGGCATCCCCCAGATGCTCAAGGGCTCCTACAGCGAGCAGGTGTCGAGTGGAGTGGACGTCTACTCGCTGCGTCAGCCTCTCGGCGTGGTGGCGGGCATTACGCCCTTCAACTTCCCCGCCATGGTCCCCATGTGGATGTTCGCCAATGCCATCGCGACGGGCAACACCTTCATCCTCAAGCCCAGCGAGAAGGACCCCTCGGTCTCCCTGCTCATCGCGGAGATGCTCGCTGAGGCGGGTCTGCCGCCCGGTGTCTTCAACGTCGTGCACGGGGACAAGGTGGCGGTCGACCGCATCCTCGAGCACCCCGACATCCAGGCCGTGAGCTTCGTCGGCTCGACGCCGATCGCGAAGTACATCTACTCGACGGGCACCGCCAACGGCAAGCGCGTCCAGGCTCTCGGTGGCGCCAAGAACCACATGATCGTGCTCCCTGACGCCGACATCGACATGGCGGCCGATGCCGCGGTGAGCGCGGGCTTCGGCTCTGCCGGCGAGCGCTGCATGGCCATCTCGGTCGTCGTGGCCGTCGGAGGGGTCGGCGACAAGCTCGTCGATGCCATTGCGGCCCGCATGCCGAAGGTCAAGGTCGGACCCGGCACCGACCCCGATGCCGAGATGGGCCCGCTCATCACCGGCGAGCATCGAGACAAGGTCGCGTCCTACCTTGCGGGCGCATCCGGAGAGGGTGCCACCGTCGTTGTGGACGGCCGCGAGGCCGACCTGCCCTCCGATGGGTTCTTCCTCGGCGTCTCCCTGGTCGACCAGGTGCAGCCCGGCATGAAGGTCTACGACGACGAGATCTTCGGACCCGTGCTGTCGGTGGTTCGCGTCGACACCTACGAGGAGGCGGTAGACCTCATCAACCGCCACCAGTACGGCAACGGCACGGCGATCTTCACCCGCGACGGTGGGGCCGCGCGCCAGTTCCAGTTCGACATCCAGGTGGGCATGGTCGGCATCAATGTGCCGATACCGGTGCCGGTCGCCTACTACAGCTTCGGCGGCTGGAAGGCCTCGCTCTTCGGCGACGCCAACATGTATGGCCCCGCCGGGGTCGACTTCTACACGCGCACCAAGACCGTCACCTCCCGCTGGCCGGATCCCTCGACCTCCTCGGTCGACCTCGGCTTCCCCCGCACCCGCTGACGAAGGGCACATCAAGGACCATGGACATCGGCGTCGTTCTGCAGTGCACTCCCCCGGCCTCGCGCGTCATCGACCTCGCACGCCGGGCCGAGACTCTCGGCTTCGACTATGTGTGGACCTTCGACTCCCACATCCTGTGGGAGGAGCCCTACGTCATCTACTCCAAGATCCTCGACGAGACGCGCAAGGTCAAGGTGGGCCCAATGGTCACCAATCCCGCCACTCGTGACCTCACGGTGACCGCATCCGTCTTCGCCACCCTCAACGAAATGTACGGCGATCGCACCGTGATCGGAATCGGCCGCGGCGACTCCGCCGTGCGCGTGACCAACGGCAAGCCCGTGAGCGTCGCCGAGCTGCGCGAGGCCGTGGTCCAACTCAAGGACCTCACCAACGGCCGGCCGATCGACTACAAGGGCAGCTCGATCCGCCTGCCCTGGGCGAGCGACTCGCACACCGACGTGTTCGTCGCGGCGTACGGCCCCAAGGTCCTTGCCCTGACGGGGGAGGTGGGCGACGGCTTCATCCTCCAGTTGGCCGACCCCCAGATCGCCGCGTGGACCATCGAGGCGGTGCGCAATGCCGCGGAGGCGGCGGGCCGCAATCCCGATGACGTCTACATCTGCGTCGCCGCGCCGGCCTACGTCACCGACGACGTGGCGCATGCACGCGACCAACTGCGCTGGTTTGGCGGCATGGTGGGCAACCACGTCGCGGACATCGTCGAGCGCTACGGCGAGGGAGGCGGGGTCCCCCAAGCGCTCACCGAATACATCAGGGGGCGCCAGGGATACGACTACAACCAGCACGGGCAGGCGGGCAACACCCACGCCGACTTCGTGCCCGATGAGATCGTCGACCGCTTCTGCATCATCGGCCCGGTCGAGGAGCACATCCGCCGCATCGAGGAGCTCAAGGCCCTCGGCGTCGACCAGTTCGCGGTCTACCTCCAGCACGACGACAAGGACCACACCCTGCTGGAGTACGGCGAGCGGGTCATCCCCGCCATCTCGGACACCGTGCTGGCGAAGAGCTGATCGATGGCATCAGGCACCTCCACACACAGCGATGTACCAGGACGCCATCTGGTCCTCCAGGGGCTCAACACGACGGGCGACGACTTCGCGCCCATCACCGTGGAGCTCAAGGAGGGCGGCGCCTGATCGGCGTCTGTCTCGGTTGATTGAACGCAGAGGGGCCCCGCACCGAAAGGTGCGGGGCCCCTTCGCTTCGTCCAGTGGCGACTCGTGCACTGCCCTATCGGTGTGTCGCGTGTCACAAGTCGCCACTCAACGAACTAGTCGAGGCTTGCCATCA
>VGBQ01000073.1 GCA_016870425.1 Actinomycetota bacterium
CATCGTGGTCGACCGTCCGGTCCGTGAGCGGGGGCCGTCGGGCAGGGTCCGGGTCGACGCCCTCGAATGCATCGCGTGGATGGCGCAGGCGCGCAGACGCCTGCTGTCCTACGACGATGGCGATGTCGTCGAAGTCGAGGGCGTGCTCCAGCGCAGGTTTTGGCGGTCCGGCTCGGCGCCTGCCTCGCGCACGGAGATCGTGGCACGCGTCGTGCGGCGTAGCCCATAAAGGGCGTGACACGATAGGCATGTGACGGCCCAGGGAGCTCCAAGCGGGAGCGTGTACGACTGGTTCCGTCGTGCCCACGACCTTCTCGCCGGCGGTGATGCGGCTGCGAGTCTTGTCCTGATCGAGCGCGTTCTCGAGGCGGACCCGCAGTCCCAGGCTGCTCGGGAGATCCGTGCCCGGGCGTTGTTCGACTCCGGGCGCTATGCCGAGGCCGCGCAGGCCTTCGCCGAGTGCCTGGAGCGCGCCCCCGCCGACGACTACGCCCACTACGGAGCCGGCATGAGCCTGTGGCGTCTGCAGGACTTCCCCCACGCACGCGACCACCTTGCCATGGCGAACGTGATGCGCCCCGATCGCGAGGAGTATGCCCGGGCGCTCACGCAGGTCAAGGCCACCCTTCGTGCGCGCACCTCTGCCGGCTTGCCGCTCAGCGGTCCAGTGGAGGCGCCACCGCGGCACGTCGAACCGCCGGACGGCACGTGACAGCACACCCCTCGGGCCCCGCCCAGTCGGGAAGCGCGGCGTCGCCCGAGGTACTGGCCGCACTTCACGACGTCGCTTTACTCGACCTCGATGGTGTCGTCTACGTCGGCGCGGATGCCGTGGCCGGGGCTGTCGAAGGGCTGGCCGCGGCGAGGGCGCTGGGAATGCGTCTGGCCTTCGTGACCAATAACGCCAGTCGACCGCCGGAGGAGGTGGCGGCACACCTGGTGGATCTCGGTATTCCCGCCAATGCCACCGAGGTCGTGACATCCGCTCAGGCGGGAGCAGACCTGCTGGCGCTGCGCGTCCAAGCGGGCGCGAAGGTCCTCGCGGTCGGTGGTCCGGGCGTGGCCCTCGCACTCGAGCGTGCGGGACTCGACGCCGTGCGCGCTGATGAACCACAGTCCGCCGAAGTCCGCGCAGTCCTGCAGGGGTTCGGGCGTGACGTCTCGTGGCGGGATCTGGCAGCAGCGGCCCTGGCCGTCCAGGGGGGCGCGGCGTGGATCGTCACGAATCCCGACCTCACCCTTCCCGTCCCTGGCGGAAGGGCTCCGGGCAACGGCAGCCTCGCCCGGGTCGTCGAGATCGCGGCGGGTCGCCCACCTGACGACGTGGCGGGCAAGCCACATCCGGCGCTCATGCGCGCGTCCATCCAACGCACCGGCGCTGCGTCTCCCCTGGTCGTGGGGGATCGGCTCGACACCGATATCGAAGGGGCCGTTCGCGTGGGGGTTCCCTCACTGCTCGTCCTGACGGGCGTCACCGACATCGTCGACGTGCTCACGGCAGACCCGCACGAGCGACCCGACTACGTCGGAGCCGACCTCTCCGCGCTCGTCATGCCTCCCGCTGCCACGTCAGGCCCGCTAGGGCCAGATCTCGACCGGGGCGTGCGACGGCGAGGAGACGCGCGCGCGTGGGTGGAGACGGGGGAGTTGCGCGTCGACATCGGCGGTGACTGGCTCGCCGCACTGCAGTGCGCATGCGCGGCAGCGTGGGATGCCGCCGACGCGGTGAGCGGGGACGATCGCGCCGCCCTCGACGGAGCACCCCGGTGCGAAGCGGCTGCGGCGCTGTTGGAGCGCGCCCGTCGCGGGGAGCGTACGGTGGACCCATGAGCCAGCAGCCCTTCGGAGACGACCCCGATTCCAGTGACCCCATGGCCACGGTCCGGCCCTACCTGGCGCTGGCCTCCGGCATCCTGGGCATGTCAGCTGCCAAAGCGGCCGAGTTGGCCCAGGGCCTGTGGGCCCAGGGCGGCGACGTCGTAGATCAGGGGGTCGAGGCAGCGTCCCAGACGGGGGAGCAGGTGGCCGCGCTGCTCTCGCCCGACCAGGTGCGCGCCCTCGTGCGCGAGGAAGTCGATCGCGTGGTGCGGCGCCTGGGCTTCGCCCGGGAGGACGAGGTGGCGAGTTTGCGTCGCGAGGTGGGCAGGCTCGAGCAGCAGGTGGCCGAACTCCACGCCTCTGTCGCGGCAGGCGCCTCCCACGGTGGTCAGGATGGTCCGAAGGATGACCACAGGGACGGCAAGAAGCACGGCAAGTCCAAGGCCAAGAAGCACCGTGACCAGGAGGGCAACTCGTGAACCAGCCCTGGGTAAACCCCGATCAGCAGGGGCTGCCCATTGCTTTCCCCGTGCAGCCGACCGGTGATGCCCGGGTGGATGCCGCCCTGGAGCGTCTGCAAGAGCTCGACCAGGTGCCGATCGGTGAGCACGCGGAGGTCTTCGGCGACATCCACGCACGCCTGAGCGCCGCTCTCGGGGACGCGACGTCTGTCGACGGGGCTGACTCCTGACCCGACGCCGCCTCGATGCGGAACTCGTGCGGAGGGGCCTAGCCCGATCGCGCGAGCAGGCGCGCGCGCTCATCCTCGATAGCCGGGTGCGCGTCGGCGGAGCCGTCGCGTCCAAGCCCGCAACGATGGTGGACGACGCGGCCGCGGTGCTCGTCGAGGATGATGCCGACGACCCCGGATACGCATCGCGCGGGGGCTGGAAACTCGACGGCGCGCTCGACCGGCTCGGCGGCCCGCCCGTCGAGGGACGACTGTGCATGGATGCGGGAGCGTCGACAGGAGGCTTCACCGACGTGCTCCTGCGGCGGGGTGCGCGATCGGTCACGTGCGTGGACGTCGGCTACGGACTACTCGACTGGCGGCTGCGCACCGACGAGCGGGTCACCGTCCTCGACCGGACCAACGTCCGGCTCCTCCAGCCGGGCGACCTTCCCTATGCCCCCGAACTCATCGTGGCCGACCTGTCCTTCATCTCCTTGCAGCTGGTCCTGCCCGCCCTGGTGACCTGCGCCGCCGAAGGAGCCGACCTGCTCCCCATGGTCAAGCCCCAGTTCGAGGTGGGCAGGGAAGCGGTCGGCGCCGGGGGGGTTGTGCGTGACCCGGCGCAGCGAGCCGACGCCGTCCGTAGGATCGCGGCAGCGGCGTACGACCTGGGCTGGGGAATGCAGGGGGTGGCAGCAAGCCCCCTGCCCGGGCCCAGCGGCAACGTCGAGTTCTTCCTCTGGCTCCGTCGCGGAGCCGGGGTTCCCGATTCGGAGCGGATCAAGCAGGTAGTGGAGGCGGGTCATGGCGGCTGACAGGCGCAGTGTCCTCCTCGTGACGCATGCCTCGAGGCCGGACGCACAGGCACTCGCCGCCGAAGTGGCGCAGGCCCTGTCGCGCTCGTCCGTCGACGTCCGTGTCTGCGATGACGACGGCCTAGCTGAGGCGCAGGGGGACTGGAGCGTCGTTGCCGCAGACGAGGGGGCGGCCGACGGCACGGAGTTGGTCGTCGTGCTCGGGGGAGATGGCACGATTCTCCGGGGCGCTGAGCGCGCCCGCCACGGCGACGTACCGCTGCTGGGAGTCAACCTCGGTCATGTCGGCTTCCTCGCCGAGGCTGAGCGCGAGGCCGTCGATGACGTGGTCCGCGCGATCGTCGAGCGTCAGTGGCATGTCGAGGAGCGCACCGCCCTGGATATCGCCGTGCTCGTGGGAGGTGCACTCGTGCACCGCACCTGGGCCCTCAACGAGGCGAGTTTGGAGAAGGCCGCGCGCGAGCGCATGGTCGAAGTCGTCGTCGAGATCGACGGACGTCCCCTCTCGAGGTGGGGGTGCGACGGCGTCGTGTGCGCGACGCCGACCGGGTCCACCGCATACGCCTTTTCTGCCGGAGGGCCCGTCGTGTGGCCCGAGGTGGAGGCGCTCCTCGTCGTGCCCATCAGCGCACATGCGCTCTTCGCCCGACCCCTCGTGGTGTCGCCCAGGAGCGTGATCGCCCTCGAACTTCCCGATGCGTCTTCCTCCGTCGTCATGTGGGCTGACGGGCGCCGCGCAGTAGAGCTGCCGCCGCGCGCGCGGGTGGAGGTACGCCGTTCCGCTCAGCCGGTGCGCCTGGCGCGCCTGTCCCATGCGCCGTTCACCGATCGACTGGTCGCGAAGTTCAGCCTGCCCGTCGACGGGTGGCGAGGCCGCCGGTGACGCCCCCGCGGACCGGCCGAGGGCTCGTCGAGCTGAGCATTCGCGGTGTCGGCGTCATCGACACGGCGGAGTGGGAGTGGGGTCCCGGGCTCACGGTCATCACGGGCGAGACCGGGGCGGGCAAGACCATGGTCCTGACGGGCCTCTCCCTCATCCTCGGTGGCCCGTCGGATCCCGGGCTCGTACGCGCGGGCCACGACGCGGCCGTGGTCGAGGGGCGCTTCAGCGTCGACGACCCACTCGTGGCGGAGCTCGTCGGCGAGGCCGGAGGCTCGCTGGACGAGGACGGCAGCGTCGTGCTCGCGCGCTCAGTCGCTGCTGCGGGTCGCTCCCGTGCACACCTGGGAGGACGCACCGTGCCGGCAGGCACGCTCGAGCGGCTCGGCTCGCGTCTCGTCGCGGTCCACGGCCAAGACGACCAGCACCGACTGCTCAGGCCCTCACAGCAGCGGGCGGCCCTCGACAGATTCGCGGGCGCGCAGGTCGATGACGTGCGCGCTGCCTACCGAGGCACCTACGACGAGTTGCTTGACACGCTCCGGCAACGCGCCGACGTGATCGCGCATGCGGCCGATCGGGCGCGCGAAGCCGCCGGGCTGCGCGAGGCCGTCGAGGCCATTGATCGAGTCGCGCCCGCGATGGGGGAGGAGGAGGCGCTCCGCGTCGAGGCAGGCAGGCTCGCCCATGCCGACGAGATTCTGCGCTCCGTCGTGACGGCCCGTGAGGCGCTCGTGGCAGACGATGATTCCGCCACCGCGGCACTGGCTTCCGCGGCCTCCTCGGTCGCGCGTGCCGCGGAGAGGGATCCCTACCTCCGGCAGGTCGGCGAGCGCATGGAGCGCCTCACTGCCGAGTCTGTCGACCTGGCCGCGGACCTCTCCCGCTATCTCGACGGGCTTGACGCGGAGCCTGGGCGATTGGACGACCTCGAGGAACGCCGGGGAGTGCTCGGCGACCTGCGCCGCAGGCTCGAGCGCACCGGTGCATGGCCGGAGCTCGCCACCGATCCCGCGGCGTGGCGCGAGGCCGCGGCCGAGCGCCTGGGCAGCCTCGGCGATGACGCCGCCCTCGTGGCAGGGCTGGATGCCCGCGTGGCCGACCTGCTCACGCAGGCCGCGCGGCTCGCGGGCGACCTGTCCCGGGCGCGTCGACGCCATGCCGATCGGCTCGCCGGTGCCGTGACCGAGGAACTCGGGGCCCTCGCGATGGGCTCGACACGGCTGGTCGTCGACGTGCGCAGGCGCCCAGCGGGCAGCACGGAAGTCGATCTCGACATCGACGGGACACCGTGCGGGGCCGATCGGCATGGCGTCGACGACATCGAGTTCCTGCTGGTCACCCGGGATGCATCCGAAGGCCGACCTCTGGCCAAGAGCGCATCCGGCGGCGAGCGCTCGCGGGTCATGCTCGCTCTCGAGGTCGTCTTCGCGGGGACGGATCCCGTGCCGGCGTTCGTGTTCGACGAGGTCGACGCGGGGGTCGGCGGCAAGGCGGCGATCGAGGTGGGCCACCGCCTGGCCATCCTCGCCCGGTCGGCGCAGGTGATCGTGGTGACCCATCTGGCGCAGGTGGCGGCCTTCGCCGACCATCACGTCGTGGTGCGGCCCGGCACGGTGACGGCCTCGAGCATCTCCTACGTCGAGGGGGAGGAGCGGGTCACCGAGCTGGCGCGCATGCTCAGCGGCCAGGAGGAGTCCGCAGCCGCGGCGGCCCATGCCGCTGAGTTGCTCGGCCTGGCAGCCGAGCGGATGGCCGCGGGTCGCTCCACGGCTGGATCGGGGAAGCACTGATAGCCTGACCTCCCGTGGAGCAGCGAGGAAGCACCCGTCACGTCTTCGTCACCGGCGGCGTCGCCTCCTCCCTCGGCAAGGGCCTGACGGCATCCAGTCTCGGCAATCTCCTCAAGGCCCGCGGCCTGCGCGTGACCATGCAAAAGCTTGATCCCTACCTCAACGTCGACCCCGGCACGATGAATCCCTTCCAGCACGGAGAGGTCTTCGTCACGGACGACGGTGCAGAGACCGACCTCGACATCGGCCACTACGAACGCTTCCTCGACACCGATCTCCACGGGTCAGCCAATGTGACTACCGGCCAGGTCTACTCCACCGTGATCGCCAAGGAGCGTCGCGGTGAGTATCTGGGGGATACCGTCCAGGTGATCCCGCACATCACCAATGAGATCAAGTCGCGCATTCGTCGTATGGCGGGGCCGGAGATCGACGTTGTCATCACCGAGGTCGGCGGCACCGTTGGTGACATCGAGTCCCTGCCGTTCCTGGAGGCCGTGCGCCAAGTGCGCCATGAGGTCGGTCGGGAGAACGTCTTCTTCCTGCACGTCTCTCTCCTGCCCTACATCGGCCCCTCCGGAGAGCTCAAGACCAAGCCCACCCAGCACTCTGTCGCCCAGCTGCGCAATATCGGCATCCAGCCCGATGCCATCGTGCTGCGCGCGGATCGCCCCGTGCCCGCAGGCATCAAGCGCAAGATCTCGCTCATGTGCGATGTCGACGAAGAGGCCGTGGTGGCGGCGGTCGATGCCCCCAGCATCTATGACATCCCCAAGGTGCTCCACGCTGAAGGGTTGGACGCCTACGTGGTCCGCCGGCTCGGCCTGCCCTTCCGTGATGTGGACTGGACTAGTTGGGGAGATCTCCTGCGACGCGTGCACCACCCGGCGCATGAGATCGAGGTCGCGCTGGTGGGGAAGTACGTCGACCTGCCCGACGCCTACCTGTCGGTGACGGAGGCATTGCGCGCGGGCGGCTTCGATCAGGATTGTCGAGTGCGCATCCGCTGGGTGACCAGTGATGATTGCGCGTCGCCCGAATCGGCTGCCCAGCATCTGGGGGGCGTCGATGCGATCTGCGTCCCCGGAGGCTTCGGCGTTCGAGGGATCGAGGGCAAACTCGGTGCCTTGCGCTACGCGCGCGAGAACCTCATCCCGACGCTGGGCCTGTGCCTGGGACTTCAGTGCATGGTGATTGAGTACGCACGGCACGTCGCCGGCCTCGAGGGAGCCAACTCCCTGGAGTTCGACGAGACGACCCCGCATCCCGTCGTGGCCACGATGGCCGATCAGCGTGACGTGATCTCGGGGGAGCGCGACATGGGCGGGACGATGCGCCTGGGCCTGTATCCGGCCAAGCTCCTCGAGGGATCCGTGGTCCAGCGGGCCTACGACCTCCCCTACGTGGATGAGCGCCATCGCCACCGCTTCGAGGTCAACAACGCATACCGCGCCCCCCTTGAGGACGCGGGACTGGTCATCTCCGGGACCAGCCCGGATGGACGCCTGGTGGAGTTCGTCGAACTCCCCGCAGACGTGCACCCCTACTACGTGTCCACCCAGGCGCACCCGGAGTTCCGCTCGCGCCCCACGCGAGCCCATCCACTCTTTGCCGGGCTCGTGCGCGCGGCCCTGGAGCGGCGTACCGCCGGCGTGACCGCGACTTCGGTCACGCAGACCTGAACGTGGTCGAATCAGCCTGGACGGGCCCCTTGCGCGACGAGGCCCACGAGGCCTCAGTCCTTGCCCGCACTGAGCACTTCCGCGGTCGCGTGTGGGCGGTGGCCAGCGACGAGGTGCGACTGCCCAGCGGTGACGTCACTGTGCGCGACGTGGTGGTGCATCCTGGCGCCGTCGGCGTCGCGGCCGTCGACGATGCCGGCCGCATCCTGCTCATCCGGCAGTTCCGCCATCCCGTGGGCGGCTACCTCATCGAGCTCCCCGCGGGACTGCGCGATGTCCCGGATGAGCCACCACTCCAGACAGCCCGCCGCGAGCTCGCGGAGGAAGCGGGCATCACGGCTGGCGAGTGGTACGTGCTCGTTGACTTCTTCAACTCGCCCGGGGGGTCCACTGAGGCTTTCCGCTGCTATCTCGCGCGCGATCTGTCCCCGCTGCCCGGCGGCCGGCCCCACACGGGAGAGGCCGAGGAGGCCGACCTTCCCCAGGTCTGGGTCCCCATCGACGAGGCCGTTGAGGCCGTGCTCGCGGGTGACCTGCACAACCCCACCACCGTCACGGGGGTGCTGGCCGTCGCCGCGGCCCGGGACCGCAACTGGCGCACGCTGCGCCCCGCGAGCGAGCCCATGTGGAGCCTGCCCCCCGGTGGTCCGGCGTCCGCCTACGGTGCCTGATGCGGCAGAGTGGGGGCTGTGGCCGATAGGCCCGAACGGATGCGGTGGCCGTGTCCGCTGTGACGCACGGAGGCGAGTGCGATGAGAGTTGGCGTGCCGACCGAGGTCAAGAATCACGAGTACAGGGTCGCCATCACGCCCGCGGGCGTCTTCGAGCTCTGCCGACATGGACACGAGGTCGTTGTGCAGTCCGGTGCGGGGCTCGGCTCGTCGATCTCTGACGACGAGTTCGCGGCCGCCGGAGCTCGGATGCTGGCCACCGCGGATGACGTCTGGGAGTCAGCCGACTTGATCTTGAAGGTCAAGGAGCCGATCGCCGAGGAGTATGCCCGCATGCGCCCGGGGCAGATTCTCTTCACCTACCTACACCTCGCCGCGTCGCGCGAGTGCACGGAGGCCCTGCTGGGCTCCCGGGTCACTGCCATCGCCTATGAGACGGTCGAACTCCCCGATGGGTCCCTGCCGCTCCTTGCCCCGATGTCGGAGGTCGCCGGTCGCATGGCGCCGCAGGTGGGGGCCTACGCCCTCCAGCGCGCCCAGGGCGGGCGCGGCGTGCTCATGGGCGGAGTCTCGGGTGTCTACGCCGCGAAGGTCGTCGTTATCGGGGCCGGTGTCTCGGGCCTGAATGCTGCTGCGATCGCCCTGGGCATGCAGGCAGAGGTGCTGTTGCTCGACAAGAACATCGCCCGCCTGCGCCAGGTGGACGCGATCTACCAGGGCCACATGCAGACGGTTGCGTCCAATGCCTACGAGATCGAGAAGGCCGTCATCGACGCCGACCTGGTCATCGGTGCGGTGCTCGTGCCCGGGGCCAAGGCGCCGACCCTGGTGAGCAACGATCTCGTGTCGCGGATGAAAAGGGGCAGCGTGCTCGTCGACATCGCCATCGACCAGGGGGGCTGCTTCGAGGATTCGCGGGCGACGACGCACGCGGATCCCACCTTCGCTGTCCACGACTCGGTGTTCTACTGCGTCGCCAACATGCCCGGTGCCGTGCCACACACTTCGACCTATGCCCTCACCAATGTGACATTGCCGTACGCCGTCGAACTCGCCGACCACGGATGGCGCGGTGCTCTCCAGCGCGACTCAGCACTCGGGCTCGGACTCAATGTCCACGATGGCCACGTGACCTACGCCGCCGTGGCGGATGCCTTCGGCCTGCCCACCGTCGCGGTCGAGGACGTGCTGGCCTGAGCGCGACGGCGTGGGAGAGGACGGTCGGGGACTACCTCGACCACCTCGTCGTCGAGCGAGGTCTGGCGCGCAACACCGTCGCGGCGTACCGCCGGGACCTCGACCGGTATGCCGAGTGGTCGATCATGCGGGGGATCTCCGGGCCGGAGGCCGTCTCGGCGAGTGACCTGGCGGACTTCACCGTCGATCTCGCCCGGGGGGGCCAGGACCGCGCGGCCCTGGGACCGGGGTCGGTCGCTCGCTGCGTGGTGGCCGTGCGGGGCTTCCACCGCTTCTGCCTGGTCGAGGGTGTCACCTCGAGTGATCCGACGCGCTCCTGGCGCCCTCCCCAGACCCCCCGTCGGTTGCCCAAGGCGATCCCGTACGACCGCGTGGTCACGCTCATCTCCACGGCCGCCGCCGCTGCGCCACCCTTCGGCGTCCGCGACGCGGCCCTGCTGGAGATCCTCTACGGCGTGGGCGCGCGCATCTCGGAAGCGTGTGGCCTCGATGTCGACGACGTCGATCTCGAGGAGCGCGTGGTGCTCTTGCGTGGCAAGGGCAGCCGCGAGCGTCGGCTGCCGCTGGGTGGTCACGCTGCTGAGGCGGTGTCGGCGTACCTCGTGCGCGGCCGCCCCGCGCTCATGTCGCGATCCACCCCCGCACTCTTCGTCAACTCCCGCGGTGCGCGTCTCAGCCGCCAGAGCGCCTGGGCCGTCATCGCTTCGGCCGCCGAGCGTGCCGGCCTGTCCGGTGTCTCCCCGCACACCCTGCGGCACAGCTTCGCCACGCACCTGCTCGAAGGTGGGGCCGACGTCCGGGTTGTCCAGGAGCTGCTGGGCCACGCGTCGGTGACCACCACGCAGATCTACACTCGCGTCACCGTCGACACCCTCCGGGAGGTGTACTCCACGAGCCACCCGCGCGCGCGGATGACCTGAGCGGGGCAGCCCTGCGAGTGGGGTGGCGTCTGAGAGGATGGCGCGGTCTGGGGATCCGCCCGAGCCCCGAGGCCCTCCGGGCGCCCTCGGGCCCGCGAGACCTGAGACCGAAGAGAGGAGGGGCACCGTGTCAGTCGAGGAGTCTTCGACGAGTGCAGGACCTACCGGACGACCCAATCCCGACTTCCCGGTCCCGGCGCCGCTCGAACATCACGGCCCCGCGCGCGTGATCGCCATGGTCAACCAGAAGGGTGGCGTCGGCAAGACGACCTCGACGGTGAGTCTGGGCGCGGCCCTGGCGGAATACGGCCGTCGGGTCCTGCTCGTCGACTTCGACCCCCAAGGAGCGCTGTCGGTTGCGCTGGGTGTGCCCGCGCATGATCTCGACCGCACGGTCTACAACCTGCTCATGGACGACGACTGCTCAGCCGCCGACGTCATCGTCTCGACGAGCGTGCCGGGCCTCGACCTCATGCCGAGCAACATCGACCTGTCCGCGGCGGAGGTCGCCCTGGTCAACGAGGTCGCGCGCGAACACGCCCTCGCACGGGGTCTGGCCAGCGTGATTGACCGCTATGACTACATCATCATCGACTGCCAGCCGTCCCTGGGCCTGCTCACCATCAATGCCCTGACCGCGGCCAACGGGGTCATCATCCCCCTTGAGTGCGAGTATTTCGCGCTCCGCGGAGTCAAGTTGCTCACCGACACCGTGACGAAGGTCCAGGGCAGGCTGAATCCGCGCCTGGAACTGACCGGCGTGCTCGCGACGATGTACGACGCTCGGACT
>VGBQ01000074.1 GCA_016870425.1 Actinomycetota bacterium
TCGTTGTAGGCCTCCGTGAAGACGGCCTCCACTCGCTCATCCACCTCCTTCACGATCGCCAGCAGATCGGTGCGCGACCGCTTGAGGTCGTCGACCTGCTCGGTGAGGAAGCGCAGTCGCTCCTCGAGCGCCGTGAACTCCTCGAGCGCCAGGGGGTTGACCTTGCCGAGCAGTGCCAGACCGCGCTCAGCCGCCTTGAGCCGGCGTTCCTGCTGGGCTCGGTCGTAGGGATAGGGCTCGGGCTCGGGTGCTTGGGGGTCGACCTCGTCGCCGGGAGCCGGAGGGCTGGGGAGGACCAGTTGGTCGGGCCCGTACTCGGCGACGAGCGCATCGGGCTCAATGCCGAATTCCTCGATGACACGTCCCTCGACCTGCTCGATGCGCAGGCGCTGCTCAGCGCGCGCGACCTCGTCGCGATGCACCGAGTCGGTCAGACGCTCCATCTCGGAGCCCAGGTCGCGCAGCGACTGGCGGACCTGCTGCACGGTGGCATCGCGCGTCGACTGCTGCTCCTCGCGCTCGCGGCGCTCGAGATCGGCCCGGGCCAATGACGCATCCAGATGCCTCAGCACCACGTCGACGCCGCGTGCCACGGCTTGCGCCACCTCGGCTTCACGCGCGCGCTGCTCGCGCCGCTCAATGGCGCGACGCCGAGATGCACGCTCGTTGGCGGCGGCTCGCTCCAGACCCTCGGCGCGAGCGGTGAGTGAGGCCAGGCGCTCCTCGCCCGTGCGCACGGCTAAGCGAGCCTCGACCTCCTGAGCCCGGGCATGCTCGGCCACCTCGGCGAAGTGCGGGCGCCGGTCAGCGATGTCCTCGTCGGCGCCCTCGGCCTCAGCAGTCTCCAGGCGCTGCTCAAGATCGGCCAGGGTTGCCTCATCCGACGCGAGCGCCTCCAAGGCGGCCTGCTCGGCCATCGCAAGGCGGTCGGCCTCCGCTGTCGCGGCGCGCGCGGCCTGCCCGAGCAGTCCCAACTGCTCCGCGACAGCGGCGAGACGCGCATCCGACTCGTGCAGTCGGGCGAGGGCGCCCTCGGCGACTTCCGTCGCCTGGCGCTGCGCGTCCAGCGCCGCGGCAAGCTCAAATCGCGTGCGTTCCAGCGCGTGCTGGACAGACTCCAGGGAGGTGGCAGCCTCATCCACCGCCGACTGCAGCTCGATGAGCGACGGAGCTTCACCGGAGCCGCCGTAGGCAACGTGGGGTCCGACAACGTCACCGTCGCGCGTGGCAGCGGTCAGCCCGGCCACGGCCGCCCGCGACGCCGACTCGAGGTCATCGACGATGACGATGCCCGACAATCGCGAGGCCAGGGCGGAGAGGAGCTCGGGGGCGCCGGAGACCACGTCGGTGATCCATCGAGATCCCGCCGGTGGCGCGCCCGCGGGCGCCGGGGTCGGCGACGCCTGACCGAGCACGACGACACTGGCCCGCCCCGCGGTGTCGCGATGCAGGAGGAGGATGCCGTCAATGGCTGATCGTGCGTCGCGCACGACCACCGCATCAGACAGGGGGCCGAGAGCGGCGGCGAGGCCGCGCTCGCAGCCAGGCTCGACGGTGAGGAGCGACGCGACGGTCCCCACGACACCGACGGCGTCACCTGCCTGGAGGAGCGCACCCGGGCCGTCGCCTCGGGCCAGGGCGATGCGCAACGCCTCGAGTCGGGCGGCCAGCGCCGCTCGGTCGCGTTCGATCTCTCGCTCCTGGTGACGCAATGCCTCCACCTGAGCGTCAGCCTCGGCGAGGCGCGACTGCGTCTCCTCGTATTGCGTGTCGAGCCCGAGCTCCCCCGCGTCGAGGCCGGCAACCTGAGACTCCACAGCGGCGAACTCCCGCTGAGCGGTCGCCGCACGGGTGCGCGCATCCTCACGCTGAGCCGCGACGCGCTCGATCTCGGCCGCGCGGGCTTCGCGACGCGAGCGTGCGGCGGCCACACGGCCGGCCAGTCGTGCCAGGCCCTCGCGCCTGTCGGCCTGGGAGCGGATCCCCTGAGCGACGCGACGCTCCTCACCGGCAAGGACCCCTTCGGCATCGGTGCGAGCCGACGTGGCGACCCCGAGGGCGGCTCGATCAGCCTCGACCTGTCGTCCCAGCGAGAACTCCTCCTCGCGCAACGCGGCGGCTTCGGCCTCGAGTGCTTCCGGATCGCGCCCGCTCTGGGACTCGTCTTCGATCTCCGGCCCGATGAGCCTCAGCCTCTCAGCGGCAAGCGATGCTGTGCCGAGGAATCTCTCGCGCAACGCGGAGAGCGCGAACCACGATTGCTGCGCGGATGCCAACAGCGGGGCGGCGGACTGCGCCTCCGACTCGAGCAGGGCCTCCTGTGCGGTGAGCGCGGCGATCTGACCCTCGACTTCGAGGCGGCGCTCGCGCAGGGCGGACTCGTCGGCCACCTCGGCAGCGAGGGTCTCGCGGAACTGCGCCAGGTCATCGGCCATGAGCCGCAGCCGAGCATCGCGAGCGTCCGCCTGGATGACCGCGGCGCGGCGGGCGACCTCGGCCTGTCGGCCCAGGGGCCTGAGTTGACGCCTGAGTTCGGACGTCAGGTCGGTGAGGCGCGTGAGATTGCCCTGCATGGCATCGAGCTTGCGCAGCGCCTTCTCCTTGCGCTTGCGGTGCTTGAGGACTCCCGCGGCCTCCTCGATGAAGCCGCGTCGGTCCTCGGGGGAGGCGTGCAGGATCGCATCGAGTTGGCCCTGGCCGACGATGACGTGCATCTCACGGCCGATGCCGGAGTCCGACAGCAGTTCCTGGATGTCCAGGAGCCGACAGGGCGTGCCATTGATGGCGTACTCCGAACCGCCGTTGCGGAAGAGAGTCCGCGAGATCGTCACCTCGGTGTAGTCGATCGGCAGGGCACCGTCGGTGTTGTCGATCGTCAACGCCACCTCGGCCCGTCCGAGGGGGGCGCGCCCCGACGTGCCCGCGAAGATCACATCCGCCATGGCCCCGCCGCGCAGCGACTTGGCGCCCTGCTCGCCCATGACCCAGGCGATGGCATCAACGATGTTGGACTTGCCTGAGCCGTTGGGTCCGACCACGCAGGTGACCCCCGGCTCAAAGGCCAGGGTCGTCGCCGAGGCAAACGACTTGAAGCCCTTGAGCGTGAGGCTCTTCAGATGCACGCCGCCGACCCTACCTGCGGCGGTCGGTCAGCGAGGATCGGGCACGAGGACTTCGTCGGGGAGCAGCCACTCCTCACCGGCCCAGTCGATGCCCGGGGCATCGTCTGAGGTGGCGGAGGTGTGCATCCGGGCGATCTCCGCCTCGAGCTCGCGGACCCGCAGGCGCAGTCGAGCGACCTCGGCGGCCAGGCGCGCGTCGGCACCGACATGACCGTAGATCGCCTTCGCCATGATGCCTCCCCGGATCGGAGCCGGCCGAACTGCGGCCCATGCCAGCTCGGGCACCAGGGTGACAGGACGCGGTCAGCCCCGTCAAACCGCCTACGCCCGGGGTCGACGCTGGCAGTTCGGGCAGCGATAGGACGACCGATTCATGAAGTGCTCGCGGACGATCGTGCGGCCGCATCGGTCGCAGGGGTCTCCGGCACGCCCATAGGCGTGCAGGGAGCGATCGAACCAGCCGCTCTCACCGTTGACATTGACGTAGAGCGCATCGAAGGACGTGCCCCCCTGCGCCAGCGCTTCGTCCATCACGGCGCGCACGTGGCCCAGAAGCTCACGCACCCGCGCGCGCGACAAGCGTCGTCCGGGTGTGTCGTAGTGAACGCGTGCCCTCCAGAGGGCCTCGTCGGCGTAGATATTGCCGATGCCGGACACCAGCGTCTGGTCCAGCATGCACCGCTTGATGCCCGACGTACGGCTGCGCACTCGCCGGGCGAAGGTGTCGTCGTCGAAGGCCGGGTCCAGTGGGTCCCGGGCGATGTGAGCCACGGACACCGGCACATGCCCGCCTCTGCCGTCATCGACCAAGTCATCGAGGTGCAGCCCACCGAACATGCGCTGGTCGACGAAGTGCAACTGGCGATCAGCGTCGGCGAACTCGATGCGTACGCGCAGGTGGCGCTCGTCATCCGCGCCGGCGAGCGGTAGGAGCAACTGCCCGCTCATGCCCAGGTGGGCCACGATCGCGCTGGTGTCATCCAGGGTGAGCCAGAGATACTTGCCCCGGCGACTCACCGCGGTGACTCGACGCCCGGTGAGTCTGCCGGAGAGGTCTTCGGGACCTGCCTCATGCCGCCGCACGGACCGCGGCGCGAGCACCTCGACACCCGCAATGCGCCGACCGGTGATGTAGGGAGACAGCCCGCGACGGACCACCTCCACCTCGGGAAGCTCAGGCACCCGGGTGCCGGAGGGTCACAGTCCGGTACGCCGCCTCGGCCGCCTGCTGCTCCGCCTCCTTCTTCGAACGCCCGTCGCCCTCCCCCCAGGACTCGCCCACCAGGAGCACCCGCGCGTGGAAGGCCTTGGCGTGGTCCGGACCGGACTCGTCCACGGCATACTCCGGCACCCCGAGATCCAGGGCCGCGGTGAGTTCCTGCAGCGAGGTCTTCCAATCCAGGCCCGCTCCCAGGGTGGACGCACGGTCGACCAGCGGATCGAACAGGCGCCGCACCATCGCCTCGGCCGCGGAGAGGCCGTGCTCGAGGTAGACCGCGCCGATGACAGCCTCAAGCGTGTCGGCCAGGATCGACGACTTGTCGCGCCCTCCGGTGATCTCCTCGCCGCGACCCAGTCGCAGCAGGTCTCCCAGGCCGAGATCGCGGGCGACGTCAGCGAGGGCGCGCGCATTGACGATGGCCGCGCGCATCTTGGCCAGTTGGCCTTCGGCCACATCCGGGTAGCGACGGTAGAGGGAGTCGGTCACGACGAGGCCGAGCACGGCATCACCGAGGAATTCCATGCGCTCGTTGGTCGGGAGCCCACCGTGCTCGTAGGCGAAGGACCGATGAGTCATCGCCAGGTCCATGCGATCGCCCGGGAGCGTGGCATCAAGCACGCGGAGAAGGTCCTCGATACGGCTCGGGGAACCACCCTCCATGGCGAGGCCCGTCATGACCCCTCCCTCGATGCCACGGCGCACTGAGCGAGGTCCCCTACGCAGCTCGCGCGGTGCGTCGCTGCGGGATCTGTGCGGTAGCCCGCCTCGCGCATCGCATCCGCCCAGCAGAGGCGCGCGAGGGAGTCCCAGCCCAGCCCGGTCAGAGGCGTGTCCGCCCGCAACCCCGCGGGATCGAGGCTGAGGACGCGTGCGACAGCGCCCAGCACGACCGCGGCGGACGGCTCGGGCGAGGTCATCTCTCGCTCAGACGTCGAGGACGCGTCGCTTGGCGTAGGTGCCGCAGGTGGGGCACACGGTGTGAGCGAGCTTGGGTTCGCGGCAGCGGGCGCAGGTGACCAGCGTGGGCGCAGACGCCTTCCACTGGGAACGGCGGTGCCGGGTGTTGGAGCGGGAGGTCTTCCGCTTGGGAACAGCCACGTCAGTCGTCCTTCTCGTCGTCGCGCGCCGTGTCGCGCACGGGGTCGTGCTTGTCCTGTGTGCCCTCATCCAGCAGCGCTTCGAGCGCCGCCCAGCGAGGGTCGTGCACCTCGTGGCCATGGCCGGGGTCCTGAGCGAGCAGTGCCCCGCATTCGGAGCACAGGCCCGGACAGTCATCCCGGCACAGCGGTGCAATAGGCAGTCGCAGCACGACCGCGTCTCGCACCGTCGCCTCGAGGTCAATGAGATCGTCCTCGATGGCGGGCGGAGCATCCTCCTCGCTGTCGTCCTCCACCTCCACGCGATAACCTCGCGCGTCCTGAGGCGGATAGACGAACAACTCCTGGATGTCCGCATGCTCGTCCCACGTGACAGGCTCGAGGCAGCGCGCACACTCCGCGTTGACCCGCGCCCGGAACGTCCCGGAGACGAGCACCCCCTCCACCACCGACTCCAACCTCAGGTCGAGGTCGAGGTCGCTGCCCTCGGGGACCCTGGCCAGTCCCGCCCCCCAGCCCGCTGTCGCCGGCACCTGGCGGTGCAGCTCCTTCATGGCCCCGGCCCGTCGACCTAGGTCGCGGATGTCCACGACGAAGGGCGCACGGGGGTCGAGGGCGTTCAGGACTCCTCCGAGGACTTCGGGCCGGAATGCCCCGGCCGTCGGCCGGCGCAAACCGGCCGCACCAAGGATACGCCAGGATCCCCAGGGCTCCTTCGGGGAGGCACTTAGTCGGGGATCGGCCCCCCGTCCTCCGCGTAATCCTCCTCGAGCTCCGACTGGCCGCGCAGCTTGTCGCGGCCGCGCTCCACAGCGGCGAGGGTCTTGTGCAGGGTGATCTCGAAGGTCGCCAGTCGGGCATCGATGTAGTCGTCTGTCTCGTGGCGCATCCGGGTCACCTCGTCGAGGGTCTCGGCACGCAGCGCCTCCGACTCGGCAACGGCAACGAGATAGACCTCGTGCTGGGACAGCATGCGCACCTGCTCCTCGCGAGCCTCGGCGATGAGCCGCTCCGACTCACGCCGACCCTCCGCCACCACGGCCTCACGCTCGGCCAGCAACTGGTCGGCGTCCGACAGCGAGCTCGGCAGCGCGTCACGAATATCGTCGATGAGGTCGAGGACGACCGCGCGATTGACCATGCAGGAAGCCGACAGCGGGACCGCCTTAGCCTCCTCGACGAGCACCGAGAGCTCTTCGAGCTTCTGGTCGACGTCCACCCGCCACCTCCTGTCGCCGCGCTGACGCAAGCCGTCAGGTCGTGACTGATCCGAGGCACCAACCCTAGCGCCGTGCCTCCAGTGTGGCGTGGAGCCGCTCCCGGACGACATCGGGCACCAGCCCCTCCACGCTGCCGCCGTGCGTCGCCACCTCCTTGACCAGGCTCGAGGAGAGGTAGCTGTAGAGCGGATTGGTCGAGACGAAGAGAGTCTCGACCTTGCCTAGGCGGTAGTTCATCTGAGCCATCTGGAGTTCGTAGTCGAAGTCGCTCACCGCCCGCAGGCCCTTGACGATGGCCTGGACTCCGCGCTCCTGGCAGTAGTCGACCAAGAGTCCGTAGAAGGAGTCGACCTCGACATTCGGCAGGTCGGCCACGACTTCCCGCAGCATGTCGATGCGCTCGTCCACCGTGAAGAGGCTGGACTTGGTCTTGTTGACGAGCACGGCGACGATGACGCGGTCGGCAAGGGTGGCGGCTCGTCGGAAGACATCGAGGTGGCCGTTGGTCACCGGGTCGAAGGATCCGGGGCACACCGCGACGCGCATCACGCCTCCTCTATCGCTGTCGGGCTGGCCTGACCGTACCAAAGGGCGGTGTCCCCGTAGTCGCGCTTGCGGATGTGCTCCCACCCCGCGTCCGGCCAGGGTGCCTCAGCACGCGTGGACCTCTCGACGACAGCGAGGGCACCGGGGGCGAGGACGCCCCCGATAGTCAGCGCATCGAGGAAGGAGCGCACATCGTCGTCCGGCACGTCGTAGGGCGGGTCGACGTAGACGAAGGCGAAGGGACCGCCCTCGGGCTGCCACGTGAGGGCATCGGCGGCGACGATGCGCGCGCGGGGATCGACGGCCTGTGCGTTGGCCCGGAGGACCGCCAGGCACCTGCGGTCGCGTTCGATGAGCGTCGCCCCACAAGCCCCACGACTCATCGCCTCCAGACCGACGGCACCGGAGCCGGCGAAGGCATCGAGCACCAGGACTTCGCCCCACCCTCCCCAGTGCTCGCGCGCGTAGGCGTCCAGGCTCGAGAACAGTGCCTCGCGCACGCGGTCGGTCGTCGGGCGCGTGCTCGCCGGCGGTGCAGCGAGCCGGCGCCCGCCCGCGTGCCCCGCGATGATCCGCATGTCAGCCCTTCTCCAGGAAGTCGGCGCGGTCATCAGCCGCCAGCGCGCGCACGCGTTCGCGCAGGACCGGGTGACGAGCAAGCCCCGGATCGGCCGACACGATGGCCTGGGCAGCATGCCGGGCCTCGTCGACGAGGGCCTCGTCACGGATGACCTCGAGCAGTCGCAGGGACGAACGCCGACCCGACTGGGCGACACCGAGGATGTCCCCCTCGCGACGCGCCTCGAGGTCGACGCGCGCAAGCGCGAACCCATCGGTCGTCGAGGCGACGGCGGATAGCCGCTCGCGGGCGGGAGAGCCCGCCTCAGCGGCCGACACCAGGAGGCACAGGCCGTCACCTCCTCCGCGCGCGATGCGGCCGCGCAGCTGGTGGAGTTGGGAGATCCCGAATCGATCGGCATCGAGGATCACCATGGTCGATGCCTCCGGCACGTCGACACCGACCTCGATCACCGTCGTGGCGACGAGCACATCGATGGCGTCCGCGTGGTCGGGGGGGAGGGTGAAACGCCGCATCGCGTCGTCCTTGTCCTCGGCGGGCATGCGGCCATGGAGGATCCCGATGCGCAGCCCCGCGAGCCAACGCTCGTCGAGCGATCGTGCAACGTCGACAACGCTCGACAGCGGCGAGTCCTGGGGAGATTCACCGGGATCCGGATCGATCTCGTCGGTGCTCGCCGCCGCGACATCGTCGCCAATGCGCGGGCACACGACGAAGACCCGTCGCCCTGCCTCGACCTCTTCGCGAACCCGGGTCCAGGCGCGCACGAGATGAGCGGGTTGCTCGCGCGGGGCGACCACATGGGTCGCGATGCGGCCGCGGCCCGGCGGATACTCGTCGATCACGCTCACATCGAGGTCGCCGAAGACCGTCATGGCCACGGTCCGCGGGATGGGCGTCGCCGTCATGACCAGCACGTGAGGCCGGGCGCCCTGCGCGCCGCGCGTCGCGAGCGCGGCCCGCTGCTCCACACCGAAGCGGTGCTGCTCGTCGACGACCACCAGGCCGAGGTCGGCGAACTCGACGGTGTCCTCCAAGAGTGCATGCGTGCCCACCACGATGCCCGCCTCGCCGCTGGCGATGGCGGAGAGCTCCTCACGTCTTTGTCGCGCCGACTGCGAGCCCGAGAGGTAGGCCACGCGGGTGGCCGCCTGACCGGCCTCGCCCAGCAGCCCAGCCTCAGCGAGTGGCCCGAGCAGCGACCGGATGGTGCGCAGGTGCTGCTGAGCAAGGACTTCCGTCGGGGCGAGTAGCGCCGCCTGCGCACCCGCGTCCACGACCTGCAGCATGGCCCGCAGGGCGACGAGCGTCTTGCCGCTGCCCACGTCTCCCTGCAGGAGTCGCTGCATGGGGTGCTCCCCCGCCAGGTCGTGGGATATCTCCGCGCCGACGCGGACCTGCGCCCCCGTCAGCGCGTAGGGCATGCGCTCATCGAAGGCGGAGAGGAGCCCGCCGTCCACGGGCGGTCGCGGGGTCGCAGACTGCTCGAGGCGCTCGTGGCGGCGCTGGGCGAGGATCACCTGGAGGTCGAAGGCCTCCTCGAACCTCAGCCGCCGGCGTGCCGCCTCGATGGCGTCGGGGTCCGGCGGGCGATGGATGCCCCGCAGCGCGTCGGCAAGCCCCAGAAACCCCTTTTCCAGGCGCAGGTCAGGGGGCAGCGGGTCTTCCACGTCAGCGAGCGAATCCAGGGCAAGTCGCACCGTCTGCTGGATGCGCCAGCTCGGGAGGCCGGCCGTCGCGGGGTAGATGGGGATGAGCAGGTCGGAGAAAGCCGCCTCCGCTTCGCTGTCGCGCTCGGACTCCCGGTCATCCCCGTCGTCGACCAGATGCAGCCCGCTATCGGGGATCATCACGTGGCGGGGGTGCGCGAGCTGGCGTGTCCCGCCGTACGCCGACACCGTGCCCGCGAAGAGCCCCCGCCTGCCCACGCGGAACTCCCGCTCGACGCGCCAGGGCTGATTGAAGAAGACGAGGCTGATGCGGCCACGGCCATCGGACACGACCACCTCGGTCACCGTGCCCTTGCGCTGCTGCATGCGCCGATTGCTGGCCGATACGACCTCGGCCAGGACCGTGACGTGCTCGCCCACCTCCAGCGCGTCGAGATCGGTGAGCTCGCCCGGGTCGATGTAACGCCTCGGGTAGTGACGGAGGAGGTCATCGACGGTCTGGATGCCGAGGCCATCGCGCAGGGCCTTGGCCGTCTTGCCGCCGGCCACGGCGGAGACGGGAGCGCTGAGACTGACGCGCGCCACGGTCACTCCACGCCGACGATGACCGGCCACAGCGGCTGGCCCCCGTCGATGGATACGACATCGACGCCCGGGTGACGACGCTGTAGGGACTCCGCGAGCGCCTCAGCTCGGGTGAGGCCCATGTCCGCTCCGCTCACGAGCGTGAGCAATTCCCCGCCGCCTGCGAGCAGGCGGTCGGCCACGGCTCCGGCGACATCGTCGACGTCGGCTCCGATCTCGATGATGTCTCCGTCGGCCAGGCCCAGCACATCGCCGACGCGACAGGGGCCCGCCATAGTGAGGGCGTCCTTGGACGCGATCGTCACCGCTCCGTAGCGCGTGGCACCTGCGGCTCGCGTCATCGCCACGACCGCGTCGTCGAAGCGGGCTGCAGGGTCGTGAACGGCGAGCGCCGCAAGGCTCTGCACGATGGAGCGCGCTGGGATCACGGAGACTCTCAGCCCCTCGGCGCGAGCCTGCTCCGCCGCGGCCTCAGCCACCGCGAGGGAATCCGAGTCGCTCGGCAGCATGACGACCTCGGCCGAGCCGGCGCGGCGCGCACCCTCGAGGAGCTCGGCCGTGGACGGACGTCTCCGCGGCCGAGCAGGCACCGCGACCGCTCCGATCTCGGTCACGAGATCGGCTGTGCCCGGGCCGTGGGTCACCACGACGAGGCCACGACCCGTCCGCGACGGGGCGGGAGTGGCCTCGGGGAGATAGGTCACGCGGATCCGCTCCAGCGCGCCCACGCGAAGGCCGGCCTCGATGGCGGCCCCGGCATCGTGCACGTGCACGTGCACATTCCAGAGGTCCTCATCGCCGGTCACCATGAGCGAGTCGCCCAGGGACTCCAGGGTGCCTCGCAGCCGGGCAACGCCATCGGCACTCGCAGAGACCAGGTACATCACTTCGTACGACGGGTCTCCGACCGCGGACACGGGCGCACCGTGCACCGCGTGGGGCGCTGGCAGTTTGGGCCTGGCCGCCGGCCGGGGGCGGCGGCGGCGCACGCCGGTGACGACATCGAGGAGCGCGTCGTACACCACGACCAGTCCCTGACCACCCGCGTCGACGACGCCGGCGTCACGCAGCACCGGGAGTTGATCCGTCGTCAGCGCCAGAGCCGCGTGCGCGGATCCGACGGCACTCTCGATCATCGCGACCAGGTCCTCCCCGCCTGGACCGATTGCTCCG